>JBDTAN010000249.1:0-4061 GCA_039924585.1 Chitinophagaceae bacterium
CATTTGGATTATGCCCGGTTACATCAAAAAGTTGCCAGTCGTAATCATCATTTAAATCATTGGGAGTAATTACAAATCCCAACGAGCCGGAACTGAAGCAGGTAAATTTGTACCAATAAGGATTAATATCTGTTAATGTTACACCGCCGACACCATTACAGGGTCCGGGAACTGCCTGGCCAGGGCATAGGGGAACAGTGTTTTGCGTAAATACACTTGTGCCGCATACCGGAAAAGCAGAGGTAGGATTTTGGCCCAGGTTTGTACAAGCCTGGGCCATGCAAATGCCAGTGGTTAAAATACTAAAGAAAATGAATAAAATTGATGTCTTTTTTTGCATTTTTCCATTATTTCGAGGGCACCATTACAAGGCATGATGGCTGTGGCACATCTATTTTGACTCCGGAATCCTGCAACAAACCAAAGTTTTTATTGATGATAAAAATCTGGATATTATTACTGTCCTGGTTGGCTACTAATAGAAATCGGCCGCTCGGATCAATCATAAAATTCCGTGGATTCTGACCTACTGGTTGTTGCCCGTTTGATGCAAGTTTTCCATCCGAACTTACTTTATACAAAGAAATATTATTGGCTTTACCACGATTGGTAGTATATAAAAATCTCGGGTCTGTAGAAATGTGAATATCTGCACTGGCCTTGTCCTCCTTTCCACCAGTATTATCTGAAGCGATAGTTTGTGTTTGAGTTAATTTTCCATTGGCATAATCAAATACAATAATATCACCGGAAAGTTCATTGAGCAGGTATGCCGTTTTTCCATTTGGATGAAAAATAAATTGACGGGGACCACTGCCATCCGGTATTTCATAATAGGGCGGATCAGATTCTGTAACAGGATTTGTTGCATCTGCTGCATTAAAATGATATTGATATAAACGGTCATTGCCCAAATCCGGTACAAATACAAATTTTTCATCCGGCGAAAAAACCGCTGCGTGCGGATGTGGCATTTCCTGCCTTTCCACATTTACACCATATCCCTGGTGTGCAATTAATTGTACAAAAGGGTTCAAAGAACCATCGGCATTCGTTTTAAATACAGAAAAATTCCCGCCCGCATAATTAGTGGCAATTACATTTTTACCCGTTTCATCTACATTAATAAAACACGGTGCGTCGCCACCTGAAGGTTGTTTATTTAAAAAATGTAATTCTCCTTTTGTTTTATCAAGCGCAAAAGAACTAACACTACCCGGTTTATCGCCTTTGTTTTCATTTACACAATACACAAATTTCTGGTCTTTCGAAACTGCGAGGTAAGAAGGATTTTCTATACCGCTTGTTTTGCTCATTAATGTTACTTCTGTTTTATTTGGATTGAAACGATATATATAAATTCCTTCACTCGCACCAGTATTGGTGTAAGTGCCCACGAGTAAATAATAAATGGGGTTTTGAGCATTCGAAAATAAAACACTCATTAATAAAAGGCTAAACAATGATATTTTTTTCATAATCGTAAAACTAAATTTTTAATACCAGTAGAGAAAACTAAAATATCTTAAAATATTAATATGTTGTATGTATTAACAAATAAATGACAGGCGGCCTTTTTTTACTTTCATGATACTGCTCATTTGAAAGGCTGATTTAAGTCATAATAATTTCAAAAACCGACAATTAATTTTGAAAAATTTGTATTTAAAATTGATTTCCGTCGCTAAAACATATACGCAGAAAAAAATTTATTCCGCTAATCCTATACATGAAAAAACGCCTATAGCTTGTTTTCATTGTGGGGAAAGTTGCGCGGGTACAGCTATTGTTTTAGAGGAAAAACATTTTTGTTGCCACGGATGCCAGGCTGTGTATCAGATTTTAAATGAAAATGGCCTTTCTTCTTATTACACACTCAATGCGCATGCAGGCATTCAGCAAAGGTTTCAGCGAACTTCGCGAAAATTTGCATTTTTAGAAGACCCGGAAATCGCGGATACTTTAATTGCTTTTCGGGATGCCGGTCAGGCACATGTTTATTTTACAATACCTGCTATCCATTGCAGTTCCTGTATTTATTTATTGGAAAATTTACATCGTGTAGAACCGGGCATTTTAAGAACAGATATACAATTCTTAAAAAAAGAAGCCAGGATCATTTTTGATGAGTCAAAAATTTCACTGCGCGGCGTAGTGGAAACGCTTGCCAGGATTGGTTATGATCCGCATATTAGTATGCAGGGAGCAGTGAAGCAAAAACCACAAAATCGTTCGCTCATTTACAGACTTGGCGTAGCAGGTTTTGCTTTTGGAAATATTATGCTGCTGAGTTTCCCTGAATATTTTTCTAAATCCGCATCAGATGAAATTTACCTGGGAAATATTTTCCGCTATTTAAATGTGGCTTTGGCAATTCCTGTATTTTTTTATTGCGCCAATATTTTTTTTATCAGTGCCTGGAAAGGTTTGCGTCAAAAACATTTGAATATTGATTTTCCTGTAGCTCTTGCTATTCTTGTCACTTTTGTGCGCAGTCTCACAGAAGTTTTTTCTGGCGCAGGAAATGGTTATTTTGATTCCATGACAGGCATCGTTTTTTTTATGCTTGCCGGGAGATTATTGCAGGATAAAACCTATCAGCAACTTTCTTTCGAACGGGATTATACAGATTATTTTCCGTTGGCAGCGACAACGATTTCTGATGAAGGAAAAGAAATCCCCGTGCTACTGCACAAAATAAAATGTGGCGATACTTTGCGTTTATTGAATAATGAAATCATTCCGGCAGATGGCATTTTATTGAATGGCAATGCCATGATAGATTATAGTTTTGTTACTGGTGAATCTGTTGCGGTAGAAATCAAAAAAGGCGATAAGATTTACGCCGGCGGAAAATTACTGGGCGGCATGATTGAACTGCAGGTTATAAAAGTTGTGGCTCAAAGTTACCTTACAGGACTTTGGGGAAAGCAGGAAAAAGAAGATCATAAAACAGAACATATTTCATTTGTACATAAGCTTGCAAGAAATTTCACTTTTATTGTTGGAATCATTGCAGTCTCTGCTGGTACTTATTGGTGGTTTCATGATACCGGAAAAATTTGGCCCTCAATAACAGCAGTATTGATCATTGCATGTCCATGTGGCTTATTACTAACGGCCACTTTTACGAATGGCTATTTATTACGCATACTGGGAAAAAATGGTTTATTCCTGCGGAATGCGGCGGCTATTGAAAAATTTGGCAAAATCAATAAACTTGTTTTTGATAAAACAGGCACATTGACTTCGCCTTCAGATATTATCGTTACGTTCAGTGGTAGTGAATTGTCAAGTAAAGAAAAGAAAATGGTGTCTTCATTGGCGAAACAAACGATCCATGCATTCAGTAAACCTGTATTGGATTTTTTGCAGGTAAATGAAATTGAACAAGTGCAACATTTTACTGAATATCCAGGGCTTGGCGTTACAGGTGAAGTGAACGGGCACAAATTAAAATTGGGTACCGGGATTTTTATGAAATATAATTCGAATGAAAAAAAATCAGCCGGATCAATTTTATTCATAGAAATTGATGGCATCAAAAAAGGAAATTTTGTTTTGCAACAAACTCTTCGGCCACGCCTGTATGAGATGTTCCAACTTTTAAAGAATATAGTGCAGCTCGCCTTATTATCCGGAGATGAGCCACATCAGCCGGAATTTTTTTATAATGCGATGGGAGAAAATGCGGATATACGCTTCAGGCAATCAGCTGGTGACAAATTAACTTATATAAAAAATTTGCAGGGAAATGGAAATATAGTTGCCATGGCAGGTGATGGATTGAATGATGCAGTGGCACTTAAACAAAGTGACCTTGGAATTTGCATCACGGAAGATACGAACAGGTTTACACCTGCAGGTGACGCCATTCTCGAAGGAGAGCGGCTTTATTTATTACCCGCTTTCATTAAAATGTGTAAGCATACAAAAACTATTATCAAGATATGTTTTGGTTTTTCCCTCGTATATAATATCACAGGAATTTATTTCGCTGTACAAGGAATTTTATCTCCATTAATAGCGGCTATTTTAATGCCATGCAGTACACTCACCAT
>JBDTAN010000250.1:0-2803 GCA_039924585.1 Chitinophagaceae bacterium
TTATTTTCACGTGCACCATAACCCGGAATGTAATATTTCAACGGCGAAAAACTGATGAGTGCAATACAAAAAACCATCAATAACACCAATGCAGAAGATAAAAACATATAAACCCTTAAGCGTGATAATTTGAATGTGACCACTTCTTCAAAACGGTCGTCATTCATAATTACCAGCCGGTAATGATTTTGTCTTCTTTTGGCGGGTGAAAGTTTTTCCTGATCAGGCATGAATCATTTTAAAAAATAAAGGTAAACATTAAAAAAAAGTTTTCGTGAAATACCATAGCGCGCTTCAATCGCCTTATATTTGGCGTGGCTGTAAAATAAATGTATTTTTTAAAAATAATTTATCCATTTTAGAGTTAATTATCCGTTATTACCACATGAAGGGCATTTTCTCCAAGTATTTATTCTTTTCCGGCGCAATTCTTTTGGGCATGGCAGCATTTTCCCAGCCCGGTTCTACCATTGAACTGAAGAAACCCAAACCCTACGAAAACCGTACACTGGCTTCAGAAAAAACCAAAGAAGGAAAACTGGGTTTTGGAAAAAAATTATATCAAAATACCGTCACCCATTATAATTATTATTTCAACGCCGCTACCCGTTTGCAGGAAATACAGGACCAGGCAAAAGATGGGTTCCGCGACGATTACACGAAAAAATTACCCTATTACAATTATACACTGAATGCTACTTCTACCAACAGCGATATTGATTCGGTGATCAATAAATGTAATGCGGGCATTTTATTGCACGACCTGCGCAACGACTGGATCGATAATTTATACCTGGTGTTGGGTGAAGCCTATTATTACCGGAAAAATTTTGATTCCGCCGCACAGATTTTTCAATATATCAATTATGCATTCGCACCAAAGGATGATGGTTACGATATTCCCGTTGGCAGTAATGTGAGCAGCAAAAACGGTGTATTCAGTATTTCAACAGAAGAAAAGAAAGAAAATATTTTGCGGAAAACTTTTTCTACACCACCCAACCGCAATGATGCACTCGTATGGATGGCGCGTAATTTTATTGAGAACGGTGAATATGATAAAGCAGGCGGCATATTGGAAATATTGCGGCATGATCCGGTTTTCCCGGAACGCCTGCAACCAGAATTACATGAAGCACTTGGTAATCTATTTTATAATTTAAATATTTACGACAGCGCTGCGTATCAAATCGGGCTTTCACTTGACATGGCCGCCAATAAACTGGAATATGCGCGCAAAGAATTTTTAATGGCGCAGTTATATCATCTCGCCGGTGACAATGAAAATGCAGTGAAATATTATGCGAAAGCGGCCAGTCATACCACCGACCCGGTCATGGAAGTGTATGCGAACCTGAACAGCATTAGCGATGTGCCTAATGACACAACTTCTGTACTGCAACAAAAGCTGGATAATTTATTGCGCCTGGCGAAGAAAGGTAAATATGAAGATAGCCGCGATATTATTTATGCAGCCGCTGCAAAAGTGGCGATGGATATGAATGATGCCGCGCTTTCAGAAAAATTTTTACGAAAAAGCATTGCAGTAAGTACAGTAAATCCACAACAAAAATCCAGGTCATTTCTTGCTTTGGCAGATATGGAATATGGGAAAAATATTTTTATTCCTGCAAAGAATTTTTATGACAGCGTAGAAACTTCTTCGCTGGATAGTCTTGATAAAGTGCGGGTAAATTATCGCTTACCTCCCCTAAGTACGATCAGTACAAACCTTACGGCCATTTCCACGCAGGATAGTTTGCAGGCATTGGCAAAATTGTCAGAGAATGACCGCAATGCTGCTGTGAAAAAGATGGTTCGGTATTTAAGAAAATTAAAAGGCCTTAAAGATGAACCGGATGTAAACGTCAATGCAGCTGTTCAACTCCAAACCACGCCTACATTATTTTCTGCGAATAAAGGTGACTGGTATTTTAATAACAGTACATTAAAAGGCCAGGGTTATGGGCAGTTTCGCGCAAATTGGGGCAACAGGCCAAACGTGGATGACTGGCAAAGACAGGAAGCTATTCAAAAAATGATGTCTTCAAAATCACCTTTAAATAGCGGTGAAAACGGTGATGAAAATGTTTCCAATAGCGGGGATGGAATGAATGCAAATGCGGATAACATCAGTTTCGCCGGCCTGATGTCCAATATTCCTTTGACGGAAGATTTAATGAAAGCATCCAATCAAAAAATTATGGACGCTTTATATGAAAATGGTTTGGCATTTCAAAATCAATTGGAAAATTATCCCGCGGCAGTAGAAAGTTATGGTACATTATTTAACCGCTTCCCCGGTTATGATAAAAAAGCAGAAGCCTTATTTAATCTCTATTACAGTTATTATAAAATCGGCAATAAGACATCTGCAGATTCTGCAAAAAATGCATTGTTGAGTCAATTCCCGGAAAGTGAATGGGCAGTGAAACTTAAAAATCCGACAAACGCAAATGCAGTTAAACAACCCGATGCAGCAACTTTAAAATATAAAGACATTTATACTTTATTCATTGAAGGTGAGTTTGAAAAAGCTAAAATAGAAAAAGCTGCAGCAGATAGTGTATATGGAAAAACATACTGGACACCTCAATTGCTTTACATTGAATCCATTTACTATGTATCGAAAAGAGAAGATAGTGTAGCGATCAATAGTTTGGAAAATTTAGCAAAATTATTTCCGCAATCACCACTTGCCGAAAAAGCAAATACGATGATCGATGTATTGCGCCGCAGAAAAGATATTGAAGATTACTTAACCGCACTTCAGATCACCCGGCTGAAAGATGATGAATCACCA
>JBDTAN010000251.1:0-2791 GCA_039924585.1 Chitinophagaceae bacterium
ATGTTAGCAGGTCGGCAGCCATAATTTCTGTAGCCATATCAGCGAGTTTAAAACTAACTCCCTGGAAATAGCTGATGGGTTTATCAAATTGATAACGTTCTTTTGAATATTGCAAAGCGGCTTCATACGCGCCCTTCGCGATACCCAAAGAAAGTGATGCAATAGAAATTCTTCCGCCATCCAATATCTTCATGGATTGTTTGAATCCGTCACCCACTTCACCAAGCCTGTTCGCATCCGGGATCACACAATTATCAAATATCATTTCTGCGGTTTCGCTGGCGCGCATACCGAGTTTATTTTCTTTTTTTCCGCCGCTGAAACCTTTTGTTCCTCGCTCCACTACAAAAGCAGTACAATTATTTTTAGCGCGTGGCTCACCAGTGCGGCAAATAACTACGGTTACTTCGCTGCTGATGCCATTGGTGATCCAGCATTTGGTACCATTCAACACCCAGTTATCACCATCTTTTACAGCCGCGCATTTCATATTTCCTGCGTCACTTCCTGTGTTTGGTTCAGTAAGTCCCCATGAGCCGAGCCATTCACCCGTCGCAAGTTTGGGAAGCCATTTTTCTTTTTGTGCGTCATTTCCAAACATTAAAATATGCCCCGTGCAAAGAGAGTTATGCGCTACAAGACTCAATCCTATTGAAGCACATACTTTTGAAATTTCTTCGACGATGGCTTTATATTCAAAGTAGCCAAGGCCTGCGCCATGGTATTTTTCAGGAACTAAAATGCCCATTAAACCCAGTTTTCCCATTTCATTAAAAACATGTTTGGGAAATTCCTGCGTTTCATCCCATTCCATTACGTGAGGCCTGATGTGTTTTTCTGCAAAATCCTTCGCTGTAGCTGCAACCTGTTTGGTCAATTCCGATTCAGTAAAATTCATATACGAACATTTGTTAGCAAACAAAAATAATGGTTTAAAAGGAGAATAAGAAATGAAGCAAAAAAATCTATTCGTTCATCAATAACCAGGGCCGTATATTTTCAAAAACGGAATCTTTAAGGCCATAGGTTTTTTTCACATCGTCCACGTTTGTAAAACCTTTCTTAGCCGTTCTGAATTTGATAATTCTTTTTGCCAGCACATCGCCAATTCCGGGTAATGATTTCCACTCTTCTTCTGTTGCAGTATTGATATTTATTTTGGTAAAAGTTTTCTTAGAAAATTCTTTGTAAGGCTGTTGATATTTTTTTTCAGTGGTATTAGTTTGTGATTGCTTAAAAGAAGATTCAATTTTTATAAAAGGCTCCAGCCTGTTTGCTTCTTCTTGTTTGAGGCCATAAATTTTATGAATATCTGCGGCGGTTCGGAACTTTCCACCTTTCGATCTGTAATTGAGAATGGTGTGAATCGTTTTTTCACGAAGCCCTAATTTTTGCCAGCCGGCTGCATCAATTGTGTTGGGATCGAATTCAAATAATTCTGCTGCAGGAATATTTTCTGAAATCACTGAAGAGTCACTGTAAGTGTTCTTTCCGGAAGATTGCTGCGTGTCCAGTACAGCTATTTGCTTCACCGTTTCCGTATCCGTTAAAGGTGGTTGAAATTTAGGTTTTATAAACCAGGGCAATGCAATAATGATCACAATAACTGTCACCAATATAATAATCGCAGTCCTTTCTTTTTTTGAAAATGACAGGTAATCTTTCCATTGAATCTTTTGCATAAAAATTAATTTAGAAATTAAATTTTCATCAAAAGATTATAAGCTGATTTGCAAACCATCATAAGCGAGGGAAATATGCGCAGGCAATTTTTTATTCACTTCATCATGCTTTCCAAGCTGGTGGCTGATATGGGTAAAATATGCCCGTGGAATTTTTAATTGCTCCACCAGTTCAACAGCTTGCTTTAATGTAAAATGGGAAATATGGTCTTCCTCCCGCAATGCATTGATGACAATTATTTCCGAGCCTTTTATTTTTTCCATTTCCGAATCCTCAATCCGGTTTGCGTCAGTAATATAGGTAAAATTTCCGAAACGATATGCATACACCGGCATTTTATGATGCCAGACACGAATAGGTATTACAGGAATATTTCCCACAACAAAAGGCGATTCATCTATCGTTATCATATTTAATTCAGGAATGCCGGGATATCGGTGATCAGAAAATGCATATGCATAATCCCGGCGTAATGCTTCGGTGGTTAATGCATTTGCATATAGATCCATGGGTTTTCGCTGGAAAAAATTATAAGCACGCACATCATCAAGTCCGCCTGTATGGTCTTTATGCGGATGTGTATATAAAATGGCATCCAGTTTTGTATTTTCCAATCGAAGCATTTGCTGGCGAAAATCCGGTGTGGTATCTACAACCAGCGTTGTTCCCGCAGATTCAATGCGGATGCTGCTTCGCAGGCGTTTATCTTTTTCATTTTCAGAATGGCAAACACGGCAAGGACAGGCGATCATGGGAATGCCGGTACTTGTGCCGGTGCCTAAAAATGTAATAGTTAATTCAGGAAAGTCCACGAACAAAAATACTGAAAATAAATAACGGTTAAGATTCAGTGATAGAAAGTTTCAGTACCTCATCATATAATTGTTGTGATTCATAAGTCAGGAGGTCATAATTGATTTCCAATTTTGGAATTAATTCCAGCAATACATTGATCCTTCCTTCCACATCCAGGAATTTATTGAGCACAACCATTCTTTTTTGCTCCAGCAAACACCAGCCACTTTGGAAAGTGCCGCGTTCATAGCGCGCTGTATATTGGCTTTGGCTTAAAATGGCTTCCAGCCGGGCAAGTGTAGATGGCGAAATT
>JBDTAN010000252.1:0-6536 GCA_039924585.1 Chitinophagaceae bacterium
AAGGGATTAACCAGCTTATGGATGAAGGTGTGGCGCAATTATTCACACAATTTGGTGGCAATAAAAAAATCATTGGTTGTGTGGGCGAATTGCAATTTGAAGTAATTCAATATCGCCTGCTGGAAGAATATGGAGCTTCTTGTGAATTCCGCGCTCTGCCATTTTTTAAAGCGTGCTGGCTTACCAGTAATGACACGAAAAAACTGGAAGATTTTTTGCGTTATAAACAACAAAATTCTGCGGAAGATAAAGATGGAAATCCTGTGTACCTCGCACAAAGTGAATGGTTTTTAAAAACTGAAATTGATAATAACCCGGACATTACATTTCATTTCACCAGCGAGATCAATAAATAAACGGGAACTTATTTTTATTCAAAATATTTTTACTCTACAGTTACACTTTTCGCCAGGTTTCTTGGTTTGTCCACATCATGGCCATTTTCAACACCAATGAAAAAAGCCAGGAGTTGTAATGGGATAACATTTAAAATAGGGGCAAATATTTCATCCATCCAGGGCATGGAAATAACGTCATCAGATAATTCAGCAGCCACTTCATCGCCATCTGTTATGATGGAAATAATTTTTCCTTTGCGTGCTTTGATCTCCTGCATATTACTGACAATCTTTGCATGGTATGTGTCATTCGTTGCAATGAAAACGATTGGTAAATTTTCATCCACTAATGCTATAGGCCCATGTTTCATTTCTGCTGCCGGATAACCTTCCGCATGTATGTAAGAAATTTCTTTCAACTTTAATGCGCCTTCCAATGCGATAGGAAAATTGTAGCCGCGGCCGAGATATAGAAAATCCCTGGCAGATTTATATTTTAATGCAATTGCTTTTATACTATTTTCCTGCAATAAAATTTCTGCAGCTTTATCGGGCACTTTTGATAGCTCCTTACAAAGCAATAAATATTTTTCTGGATCAATTGTATTTTTCGCATGACCAATTTTTAATGCAATCAACATTAATACAGCAAGCTGCCCTGTAAAAGCTTTGGTACTGGCAACACCAATTTCGGGGCCCGCGTGTATATATGCACCCGCATGGGAAATGCGTGCTATAGTAGAGCCAACAACATTTACTATGCCTAAAATGATAGCGCCTTGTTCTTTTGCTTTTTCAATAGCAACAATTGTATCAGCCGTTTCTCCACTTTGTGAAATGGCTATAATTATATCTCCTTTATGAATGATAGGATTTCTATATCGGAACTCCGACGCATATTCTACCTCAACAGGAATGCGGCATAATTCTTCAATAATATATTCGGCAACTAATCCTGCATGCCAGCTTGTGCCACATGCAATAATAATAATTCTTGGTGCGTGTATGATTTCATCCAAATATTCCTGGATGCCTGAAAGTGTGATCTGGCCTGTATCTGCATCTAAACGCCCGCGCAAACAATCATGAATAGTTTGTGGCTGATCAAAAATCTCTTTGAGCATAAAATGGCTGTAACCGCCTTTTTCAATGGCTGCCATATCCAAATCCAATTGTGTAATAAATGGTGTTTGTTTTTCATTGCCTAAATTTTTTAAGACCAGTTCATCTTTTTTTACAATGGCAATTTCATAATCATTTACATACACAACTTCTTTCGTGTATTCAATAATGGGTGATGCATCACTTGCAAGAAAATGTTCATCTTTTCCAATACCAATCACCAATGGGCTGCCTTTTCGCGCAGCAATAATTGTTTCAGGGTCATCTTCATCAATTAATAAAATACAATACGCGCCGACAATTCTACGCAATGCAATTCGCAATGCTTCTTCCAGGCTGCATTGATTTCGTGTTTTGATATCTTCAATAAAAGCCAGCAATACTTCTGTGTCTGTTTCACTTTTAAAAGAATATCCCTTAGCAATCAATTCTTTTTTTATAGGTAAATAATTTTCAATAATTCCATTGTGTATAATGGCAATTTTCCCGGATGGAGAAGTGTGCGGATGCGCATTAATATCACTGGGTTCGCCGTGTGTGGCCCAGCGCGTATGGCCGATGGCAATATGGCCATGCATATTTATACCAACCAATGTTTCTTCCAGGTCTGCCACTTTTCCCTGCTTCTTGTAAACTTCTAAATGATGATCATTTATTAATGCAATACCTGCGCTATCATAGCCGCGATATTCCAGTCTTTTCAAACCTTTCAAAACCACAGGATACGCTTCCCGGTTACCGATATAGCCAACAATGCCACACATGTTTAAAATTTAATTTGCAATATCCTTCTTTTATTTCTTGGAATAAAATATTCTGTCATAATTGCCTGAAATTTTAGGCGAAATAATTTCCTTTTTTAAAATAATTCTACACAATTAATGAATCAAAGAATTATCCGGGCTTAATTTTTTTACAATGATCGCCTCATATTCAAGCCATTCATTCCATCTTTTTTTTGTTTGAGTTTTACCACAATAATGATTACCCAATTCTATAAACATTGTATAATGTCCTGCTTCACTTTCCATAAATTTTTTATAGAATTTTTTCAGGAATGGATCTTTCATTCTTTCACTTAATAATTTAAAACGATCACAACTACGGGCTTCAATCAATGCCATGAAAAGTAGTTGATCCAGGAATCTTCCTTCAGCATTTCCTCCTTTCTGTTTGAATGCCATTAATTCATTTACATACCTGTCTTTACGTTGCTTACCAAGCGGTAAATTTCTTTTATTTAATTCCTGTACCACCAACCGAAAATGTCCCCATTCTTCTGTGATCACGGGCATTAAATTATCTACCAATTTTGATTTATCCGGATGCAGGTGAATCAATGAAATACAGGTTAAAGCCGCTTTCATTTCACAATATGCGTGGTCTGTAAGAATTTCTTCCAGGTTTATATCTTCATCGTTTTTCCAAAGTTCCGGGTCTGAAGGGAAAAGTAAACCCAATATTTTATTATCTGTTGACATACAAGTATTGATTAAAGTTAATGCTCATTTTTAAATGAAAACAAAAAAAGCTGCGCAATAATAATTGCACAGCTTTGAAAATATATTGAAATTTATTTTTTCTCCACTTTCCTTCCCAGTGGTCGATTCTTTCCGAAGTCCATAAGGATAGGAGCTGCCACAAAGATAGAAGAATAAGTACCTGTGATTACTCCAATCAACATAGCAAAAGAAAATCCTTTAGTTACTTCTCCACCGAAGATAAAGAGGATCAGCAAAGTAAGGAATACCGTAACGGATGTCATAATTGTACGACTCAATGTTTGATTGATTGCCGTATTTATAATAACTCCTTTATTTTCATTTTTCAATAGCCTGGAATCTTCGCGAATCCTGTCATATACAATGATTGTGTCATTCATTGAGAAACCAATCACCGTAAGAATAGCCGCAATAAAATACTGGTCAATTTCTAATGGGAAATTTACAAAGCTTCGTGCAAAACTAAATACGATCAATGTTACTAACACATCATGCAGGAGTGAGAAAATTGTACCCAAAGAATACCTCCAGTCGCGGAAACGAATAAAGATATAAAGGCAAATGATGATAATGGAAAATATAGTTGCCTTAGTTGCACCACTTTTTAGATCAGCAGAAATTGTAGGTAAAACTTTCTGTGAACTTTGTTTGAATTTTTTATCGAAATCCTGGTAGGTAGTGCCTGCCGGTAAGAATTTATTTAAACCTGTAAATAATTTTGCTTCAACGATCGAATCAAGATCCGGAGCATTCTCCGTAATGCGATAAGAAGTCGTAATATTCAACTGATCCGTAGAACCAACTGTTTTGATTGTTGGAAATTCATCAAAAACACCTTTCAGATCATTGCGCACATCTTCAATATTAGGCGGGATATTAAATTTAATAGTATAACTTCTACCACCATTAAATTCTACACCCTTATCAAAGCCATGAAAATAGGAAGCTATTCCAAAAATTAATACTACAACGGAAATACCGTAAGCGATTTTCCTATATTCAATGAATTTGAAATTGGCATGTTTAAATATACTTTTCGATACGGATGTGAAATATTTAAAGTGCCTTTTTTTATTGGTATAAAAATCTGTAATTTGTCTTGAAACAAGTATTCCACAAAACAATGATAATGTAATACCGAGCATTTGCGTAGTTGCAAATCCGAGTACAGGGCCAAGGCCAAAGTAGAACAATATGGCCGCGGTAAGGAATGTAGTAACGTGTGCATCCAATACGGGCGCATAAGATCTTTTATAACCATCTGAGACTGCAGTCAGGTAACCTTTTCCACGTGCGAGTTCTTCTTTAATTCTTTCAAAAATAATTACGTTGGTATCCACAGCCATACCGATGGTTAGCACAAGACCGGCTATACCTGGTGCTGTAAGTGTGAAACCTAATGCGGCTAAAATTCCAATCGTGAAAAGCAAGTTTAATATCAATGCGATGTTTGCAACCCAGCCTGCCGTGTTATAATAGATCAGCATTAATATAAAAATCACGACAAAAGCAATCGCAAAAGACATCATACCGCCACTCACTGCTGCCTGTCCTAAAGTGGGGCCTACAACCTGCTCTGCGACTATATTTGCAGTTGCTGGTAATTTTCCGGATTGTAAAATATCTGATAGGTCTTGTGCTTCAGTTACAGAATAACTACCCGAAATTTCTGATGAGCCATTTGGAATTTCACCATTTACAAAAGGTGCACTATACACTGTATTATCCAATACAATTGCAATAGGTTTTCCAATGTTATTTTTTGTCATGTTTGCCCAGATACGTGTGCCTGTTGCATCCATGTTCATTTTGATAGCTACTTTTCCTTTTTCATCGTAATCCTGTCTTGCATCTGTTACATGTTCTCCTTCAAGTGGAGCTGCTCCATTATCTAAAGTCTTGATGGCATAAAGCGGAAGAACATCTTTCATTTTGGGATCTTCACCACCGACTTTTCCATATACAAAAGCGAGGTTTGAAGGAAATTTGTTTTTGACAAATTCCATGTTCAGGTAATCATTTAAAACGCCTGTATCCCTCATCAGTACATAACCAATATATGCAGGATATTGAGTTGCACCGTTTTGTGCTTGTTGTGGTTGGGCAAATGCAACGAAAAGGCTACGAATTGGCGCATCCAATTTTAAGTTTTTTGTGGTATCTTTCGTACTGGTAGTGCCCGCATTTGAATCTATTCCGGAAAGTGTTGCAGTTTGAGTTGTATCAACTTGTTTGTTTCTAAGTGACGTAGAATCAGTTGAAGTTTTTAAACTACTGGTGTCTTTTGTTTTTACACCTTTCAAATAATTTGAAACTGATTTGTCTGCCGCAAGCAAGCCTTCGCCAATATCATTGAGATTATACATTTCAAAAAACTGGAGATTCGCAGTTGATTGAAGATAATGCCGTACCCGTTCTTCATCATTGATACCGGCCAGTTCAATATTTATTATCCCTTTTTCAGGATCGGGGTTAATGTTAGGAGAGGAGACACCAAACCTGTCAATACGTGTATTTAATATCCTGAACGTATTGTTGAATGCGTTTGTAGCCTGCTCATGCAAATAATTCAGTACAGCATCATTGGATGCATCGTATTTTAATTTTTCATTACTCTTAATTACAAAAAATGGAGCAAGTGGAGCGCCATTTGTCTTCTTCGCATACTCATCAGCAAAAAGTTTAATCAGGTCGCCATTACTGTTTGCTTTTTGTGCTATTGCGGTCTGAAGTGCTTTATTAAAAGTAGTATCTTTTGTATTATTTGCCAGTGAATGGAGTAAACCGCCCATGCCAACTTCCATAGTTACACTCATACCGCCTTGCAAATCAAGTCCCAGGAGTAATTCTTTTTCTTTAGCATTTTGATAGGTGGTAAGCCCAAATGGGCCAATGTCCGTATTTTTTGTACTATCAAGAATCCGGTTCAAATGAGCGGATTCAATATTTTTCAGCGTATCTGCATAAAGCGCCTGCAAATCCTTATTTCCCGGATATTTTTGTTCAGGAGATACGGGATAATTGGCTTTCATCCATTGAGCTGTCTGGGCCTTCATCTGACTTTCGTGATTGTGAACAATCCAGGTAAAAGATAATTGATAAAAGCAGATTAGAATAAGTGCTACAGTAAAAAAACGCACTAAACCTTTTAGTTGCATAATATATGATGGGTTTACTTTTTTTTTGAGAGCGGCAAAGATAGGGTTTGGGTTTTAAATATGTACAAAAAAAAAAGGGAGTTTTTGCTCCCTCTTTTTATGCGAAAAAAAAATCTTTTATTGAACGTCTATGAGTGTTATATCAAAGTATAAAACAGAGTTTGCCGGTACTGAACCCAGATAACCTCCGCAACCATACGCCAATGAAGAAGGAATAATTAATAAAATATGCCCGCCTTTTTTTATTTTTTGAAGACCAATTTGCCAACCTGCAATATATTGATTCAATACGCCCGTAATAGGCGCGGTGGTGTTTTGCAATGTAGTACCATCCAAAAATGTTGAATTATAAGATACTGTGATGGAAGATGTAAGTGTTGGCGAAGCGCCAGTTCCGGGATCAAGTACCTGGTAGT
>JBDTAN010000253.1:0-3217 GCA_039924585.1 Chitinophagaceae bacterium
GCACATGGTACAATTAAAATTGATGGTGTTTACCCGGGATATGGTGATACATATACATATCCTTTGAGAGTAGATAATAGCGATAATTAGAAACGTTGAATAGAAATAATATTTTGTAGAGACACAACATTTTATAGAGACACAAAATTTTGTGTCTCTACGACAATTAAAAATAATTCCTGATTTGCTGCATAAAATTTTCAAATAAATTATAGTTTGATAAAACTGTGCTGGTAACCATTGTAAAAACCAAACCATATACGGCACCCCAAATATGTGCGGAATGATTGATATTACTGCCTCCTTTTTTATTTAATAAACCGGAAATTATGAGGTAAAGCGGGCCAAATATAAATCCCGGGATCGCAATAGGAATAAACATGATGCCAATGCCTTGTGTGGGAAATAAAAATATACCTGCAAAAATAACGGCAGATACGGCACCCGAAGCGCCAAGGCTCCGGTAATAAGGATCTTCGCGATGTTGCATGTAAGTTGGTATCAGGCTAACCGCTAATGAACTTACATATAAAACAATGTATAAAAATATGCCTGTTTGTGGGAAAATTTGCTGAAACGCCTGCTCCACTAATTGCCCAAACATGTAAAACGCAAACATGTTGAACAATAAATGCATGAAATCCGCATGAATCAGTCCACATGAAAAAAACCGGTACCATTGATTATTATTTGCCACTGCCGGCGGATAAAAGATCAGGTCATTCATTAATTTTTGATTGGAAAATGCCATGAATGAAATGATGGAAGTAATGATCGTGATTATTAAAGTAACCGTCATATAATTAGGAATTATTTTGGTAAAAATAAAAATTTATAAGTGATGATATTTTTCATTTTTTAAAATGGTGCAAGCGCGGTATAATTGTTCAGCTAAAATCAATCTTACCAGCATGTGCGGGAAAACCAGTTTGGATAAAGACCAGGTAAAATCCGCTTTTTCACGAACAATTTGATCTGCACCATAAGCACCGCCAATAATAAAAACTATTCTTTTGAATGACTCATTAGAGACCTTCAAAATGAAAGCTGATAAATCCACAGAACTGAATTGTTTTCCGCGTTCATCCAGTAAAATCACGTAATCGCCGGGAAGAATTTCCTTCATCAATTTTTTTCCTTCTTCCACCAAAAGATTTTGTAAGTCCAAAGCCGAACTATTTTTTACAGGTGGAATTATTTTCCATTCTGTAGGATAATAATGTTGCAGCCGGCCTGTAAACATTTCAACGCCTTCCTTTATATAAGGTTCGTCCGGTTTTCCTATGGCTATAATGATCAGTTTCACAGGCGCGAAAATAGTCAGTTCATAATAAAACGCACGCCAAATTTTATGCATAAAAAAAAGCGCGCGGTTAACCGCAACGCTTTTTTAAACCCCCAATGTAAAAAACTCCGATTATTTTTTTGTGAGTATCAGTACATCAGATGCCTGCACTTCAGAAACATAACGCTTCACACCTTCCTTGTCTGTATAATTCCGGTGAACGAGTTTCCCTTCTACCATCACTTCAATACCTTTAGTCAGGTATTTTTCCACGATACCGGCGGTCTTACCCCAGGCAATTACATTATGCCACTGCGTTTCAGTTACTTTTTCACCTTTTGCATTTTTAAAACTTTCGTTTGTTGCGATGCTCATACGGGCAAGTTTATTACCGCCTTCGAGGTCTTTGATTTCCGGGGCATTGCCCAGGTTTCCGATCAGTTGTACTTTGTTTTTGAGATTGTTCATGACTTTTTGTTTTAAAAGTTGATTATTGTTTTTCGATTCCGGTGGCCTACCGTTAATGAAGCAAAGATGCAATCCGTCAAAACCGGGAGTCGGTTTTTAAACAATTACTTTCGATTATAAATGATTTTAAACGTTTCAAAACCGGATATTTTTTGTATTTTGATGCAATGGAAACGCTGGTAAAAAATTGCCTTTCATGTAATAAACCGGTACGCGGAAGAGCTGATAAAAAATTCTGTGATGATTATTGCCGCAATGCGTACAATAATCAAGCGCGTACACAGGAACCGCCGGAAGTAAAAGAAATTATTTTATTACTGAAAAAGAACAGGAAAATTCTGGAAGACTTAATGGGAACAGAAGACATGTGCAAACAACCTAAAGATAAATTTATTGCCAAAGGGTTTTTGTTTGATTACCACACGCATGTTTATAAAAACAAAAATGGAAATACTTATTATTTCTGTTTTGAATATGGCTTTCTTCCCTTAGAAAATAATTGGTTTTTATTAGTGAAAAGAAAGAGGGAAGCGAAATAAATTAGCCCGATAGGATTTAGGAATTTAGCCAATTTTTTTCCAGGACAAAGTATTTATTTTCTTAATGAAATAAATTTTATCTTATATATTCCGATACAGATTTTTCACCGAAAAAAATGAACATTTTGAAGTATAAAACTTTTTGTTTTATTTATTTCGAGCTTCCTTCAATCCATGTATCTTTCAAGAATTATTAAAATAAAAATTCACATGAAAAAGTTACCCGTTCTATCAAAAATAAGCCTTCTTATTTTGCCCCTTTTTATAATGATTTTCTTTTCTTCCTGTGCTACAAAAATGGAATTTAACAAGTCAAATATTGCACCTGCTGCAGTTGGATATGTCAAAATAAAAAAGGATAATAACAAGAATTATACGGTCGAATTAAATATAACCAACCTTGCGCCCTCATCTCAATTATCTCCATCAAAAAGTACGTATGTTGTTTGGATGAATACAAAAAACAATGGGCAGAAAAATATTGGCCAGTTGAATAGCTCCAGTGGAATATTCTCAAAAACTTTAAAAGCTTCATTAACTACTGTGACTTCATTTGAACCAACAGGCTTTTTTATTACAGCCGAAAATGATGGCAACATACAATATCCTGGTACTCAAATTATTCTTTCCACTAATTAGTATTTCTTTATTCCACATACAAATTTCCAGCATCATTTTTGTCTAATGATCTGTAGCTTTTATTTATAATTTAAAACATTAAGTATGAAAACACTTCTTTTAATTTCCTTATTCTCATTTTTTCTACCATCGCTCCGTTTTGCAGATATAAAGCCCTTGGATGAAAACGGCGCTGTGACTTTTACCATAAAAAATTTAGGCATTAATGTAAGTGGTGAACTCAAAGGCCTGAAAGGCAGTATTCATTGGGATGAAACCAATGTAGCAAAATCAAACATGAATGTTT
>JBDTAN010000254.1:0-3347 GCA_039924585.1 Chitinophagaceae bacterium
ATTGGAAAATGGATACCCTTATTTTTGCTAACTTTTAAAAAGGGGAATTAGCTCAGTTGGTAGAGCGCTTGCATGGCATGCAAGAGGTCACCGGTTCGAATCCGGTATTCTCCACAATTTTTTCTACCATTATTTTTGTTCAGTTGGATAGAGTGTCCAGATGCATAGGAATTCCAATTGTTTGAACCAGGTATTTTTGTTACAATAATATCACCCCTACGGGGTTTTAATAATGCATTTCATTTATCTATTCTATAAAAATTTCACCCCTCCGGGGTTTAGAATATTTTCCAATTTTTAATTTCTGAATGCTTCCCATTTCCATTAAAATAGAAATACCTTTTATCCAAATTTAAACCCCAAAGGGGTGACATTCTTATAGAAAATACATGATCAAATTAAAGCTAAAACCCCGGAGGGGTGGCATTATTATAAATTTATGAACGCTTTCCTTTTCCATTAAAATAGAAATGAATTTTATCCGAATTCAAACCCCGGAGGGGTGGTATTAATATAATAAAAAATAAAATAAGCAAACGCAAACCCCGGAGGGGTGACATTCTTATAGGAAATATATGATCCATTAAAGCTAAAACCCCAGAGGGATGATATTCTGTAAAAAACAGACCCGGAATGATGTTCCAAGATTATATATGCAGCTACTTTTTGAATTAAAATGAATTATTTATAAAATTCAAATAAATATTCTTCCTTGTATTGCACATCAAATTTTTTTAAAAATTCTAAATATTCCTGTTTAAACGTTTTTATTTGGTGATGTGCCTTTTGATTTAATATGTAATTATACACGTTTCCAATATGCGAATGTGAATATGAAAATGCGCCATAACCTTCCTGCCATTTAAACTTTTTGTTTGTCCAATTATGATCATTAATAAAATTTGATGAGTTGTTTTTAATATCCCTTACAAGGCTAGCAACTGACATGCACGGTTTTAAGCCAATAAATACATGAACATGGTCAGGCATACCATTAACAATAATAGTCTTTTGATCTTTTCCGGTAATAATCCCTGCTATATATTTAAATAACTCCTTATCCCAATTATGATGTATAAAATTTTCGCGGCCCTTTACTGCAAAAACGACTTGAATATAAAGTTGCGTAAAAGTATTTGGCATTTTCGATTGGTTTAAAAATCAAGAATATTTGTTTTGATTGTAATAGACCCTGCTCTTTTGGTTAAATGAAATTAAATTTTTTCAAATACAAGCTACAAAAAACATTTAATAAAAGCAAGATCTTTAATCATGAATAATACTATTTTAAAATCCGACTTTAACCCAAATTATTCATACAGTATTTGAGAAATTTTAGTATCCGATTATAATACTATTCCTCCAAACATCAGATTGTAGCTCCATTATTCATTAAATGCCCAGGTTCAAATTGCGTTTCGTAAAATAAACATTCATGTATATTTTATTCTTTCATTCAAAAATAATATTACCTTGCTTTTACATTGGCATTTTCCGTTATTGATTTTAGTGAAAGAAATCTTCGTTCAAAAACATATCCAAACAAACTTTGAAAACTTCTCCCCTTTTAATTTTTAAAATAAAATATGAAAAAAATTCTTCTTTTATGCATGGCCTATTTTGTTTGTGCCTGCACGAATGCGCATGCACAAGTTGCTGATTCGATTGTTTTAAAAGATATTGCCTGGGATAAAAATGCACCGGCAGGAATGATGGAATTAGCCATTCCTTCAGGGAACGCTAACCTGGCCGGTTTTATTTATAGTGCCAACGGCTCACAAAAACATCCCACACTTTTATTGCTGCATGGATTTCCAGGCAATGAACGCAACCTTGACCTGGCGCAGGTTGTACGTGCACATGGCTGGAATGTAATTTATTTTGATTATCGAGGTTCATGGGCCAGCCAGGGACAATTCAGTTTTGAAAATTGCGTGCAGGATGTAGTGAACGTTGTGGCTTTTTGTAAAAAATATTCCGATTCTTTACATATAGATACTTCCAATATTGCTTTGTTCGGTCATAGCATGGGCGGCTTTGTTTGTTTGAAAGCGCTGACTATTTTGCCAGGCATTAAAAAAGGCTTTGCCTTATCTACCTGGAATATTTATGAAAGTGCAAAGAACCTGAAACCTTCACAGGTAAAAGATGCAGCGATGATGGCCGGTGAATACTTTGTACTGAATACGCCTACAGAAAAATTGATCGAACAGGTAATGTCAAACCTTTCATATTTCAATCTTCAAAACCAAGCTACGGCGCTTTCCGGTAAAGAAATTATCATGCTGGATGAACATCATTTAAATAAAGGGTTAGCAGATAAACTCAGGGAAAGCAATCATGCATATTTTGATTATGAAGTTTGGCAAACGGATCACCCTTTTACCAACAAAAGAATTTCATTGATCAATAAAGTGCTGGAATTTTTAGATCGTCCATAAAATATATAAGTTATTTTATCAAATCCAAATCAATGCAAACTAACCCTGTGACGGATGATACATTAATGGATAAACCCCATATCCCGCTTAGTCGTTCGATTGGTTTAACAACCGCTATTTTATTGGTCGCAGGCACACTCATCGGCTCCGGCATTTTTAAAAAAATTGCCCCGATGAGCGCTTTGCTGATGAATGAAAATTATATTTTATTAGCGTGGCTTTTAGCGGGAATTATTTCCATGTTTGGTGCATTTACCATGGCCGGAATGGCCAGTTTAACCTCCGAATCCGGCGGCATTTATGAATACCTGCGGCTGACTTTTGGCAACTTATTTTCTTTTCTATACGGCTGGGCATCTTTCATTATTATTGGAAGTGGCGGCAATGCGGCCATTGCATATATTTTCGCGCAGTCTATTAATTCAGTGATTCCCTTGCCCAATCCGCTCGATGCGTGGAAAGATATTTCCATCGGAAATTTCATATATCCCTTTGCCGGTTCGGGTGTAAAAATATTGGCGATTTTGTCCATCATCTTACTCTCCTGGGTGAATATATTAGGTGCAAAAAAAGGCGGAAGCCTCGGTAATATATTTACAGCCGCGAAGATTATTGGAATTCTTACTTTGATCGTGATGGGTATTTTTTATACAGGCGCACCACCAACAGAAGCAGTAACAAATATTACAGCAACGAACACCAATATTCTAAGCGCTGTAATTGCTGCAATGGTGAGCGCTTTCTGGGCGTATGACGGTTGGTATTGCATTGGTTTTATGAGCGGGGAAATAAAAGATCCCAAAAGAAATGTACCCAGGTCTATCATCATTGGCGTGGCCATTGTTATTGTAGTTTACCTATTGATAAATTATGCTTTCATGCATGTTATGTCATTGCCTGCGTTAG
>JBDTAN010000255.1:0-2545 GCA_039924585.1 Chitinophagaceae bacterium
TACGAATATGAGCAGTGATCCCGAACAGGAATATTTCAGTGATGGTTTAACCGAAGAGATTATTTCTGACTTATCTAAAATAAAATCACTGCTGGTAATCTCGCGTAGTTCTATCATGACATTGAAAGGCACGCAGAAAAAGATGAAAGAAATTGCTGCAGAACTGAATGTGCGTTATGTGCTGGAAGGAAGTGTACGAAAAGCCGGGAATAATTTACGTATCACTGCACAGCTGATTGATGCGGAAAATGATTCGCATTTGTGGTCAGAAAAATATAATGGAACACTGGACGATATTTTTGATATGCAGGATAAAGTTTCTACTGCAATTGTTGCCGCGCTAAAAGTAAAATTAACTCCTGAGGAAGTTGCAATAATCACGGAGCGTCCAATTAATAATGTACAGGCGTATGATTGTTATTTAAAAGCCAGGCATGAAATATTCCGTGGTAGCAAAGAGTCTATGCAAAATGGTTTTAAATTGATACAAAACGGACTCGATCTTGTTGGGCCAAATGATCTTCTGTATGGCCTGCTTGGCTTTGGCTATATTTTCTATTTCAGATTTATTGATAAATTAGATCATTCCTATTTAACTAAAGCAGAAGAATATGCCCAAAAAGCTTTTGAATTAAATCCCCGGTCTGCACTTGGTTTTGTAATTAATGGCTGGATACATTGGACGCATGGCCGGCTCCAGGAATTTGCAAATGCCATGAAGCATGCACTGGAAATTGAGCCTGATAATATTGATGTATTGTTTGGCCTGGGTGAAGTTTATTTATATGCAGGAAAAAGTGCCACTACGTATCATATTGCATTGAAGATGGTTGAAGTAGATCCGCTGAATACGATGAGTTACATCATGCAGGGTTCTTTTTTCATGGATAAAAAAATTGAAGACGGTTTGCCTTATTTTGAAAAAGCATATAAGATGGATCCTGCAAGCCTTATCACGCAGTGGATGCTTGCTATTGCTTATTGCTGGTGTAAAAAATATGAAAAAGCATATCCATTAATAGACAGCGTTGCTCAAATAGCACCGGAATGGGCTTATGTCCGGCAAATATTATTTTTAAAATATGGGCTGCAGGGAAATAAAGAAAAGGCTTTAGAATATGCCACCAAAGAATTGGAAGACGAAGCTAAAGACGACCGCCATTTTGCTTTTCATCTCGCCGAATGTTATGCAATGATTGATGAAAAAGAAAAGGCGCTTGATTTATTGGAATATGCCATGCAATTATTTTACCCGTATCAATTTCTTTCTTCAGATCCTTTGTTGGAAAATATATGGAATGAAGAAGGGTTTAAAAAATTGATGCAGGAAGCGAAAGAAAAATCAGCAAAATTTGAGATATAGGATTATGAAAATTCTATTTTATTTTTCTTACAGTTATTTTTAAAAAAAATATAATAAAGTATAAGTCCTCTATTATAAATCAATTTTTAAAATCATTCCTGCAATCGTTATTGCCATAAAGATTTTCGCTATATGTATGTATAAAAAAAACCAGTAATTTCTTACCGGCTTTTATCAATTTTATTTATTTAAAACTTTATGCAGCATCCAATACATTATACGATCAGCATTGCATCTCCATACGTAAAGAAATTATATTTATCCTTAATGGCTTTTTTATAAGCTTCCATAATAAGGTCATATCCGGCAAAAGCACAAGTCATTATGAGGAGACCGGTTTTGGGTAAATGAAAATTTGTAACCAGGCTGTCAGCCACATTAAAATTATATGGTGGATGAATAAAAATATTCGTCCAGCCTTCACTCGGTTTCAATAATTTTTGTGCGGTAAAACTCGTTTCCATGGCGCGCATCGTTGTAGTTCCAATCGAACAAATTCGGTGATTTGTTTCTTTTGCCTTATTGACAATGGCACACGCAGCTTCATCTATTTTATAATATTCAGCATCCATTTTATGTTTGCTCAGGTCTTCCACTTCTATCGGCCTGAATGTTCCGAGACCTGTATGTAAGGTCACTTCTGCAAAACGGATACCTTGTATCTCGCATCTTTTGATCAGTTCCTTACTGAAGTGAAAACCCGCGGTGGGTGCAGCTACAGCGCCTTCATGTTTTGCATAAACGGTTTGATAGCGTTCTTTATCTTCCTCATCCGGGCGGCGTTTGATATATTTGGGTAAAGGTGTTTCGCCGAGAAAAGCAAGTACCTCGCGAAAACTTTCATCATCTTTTTCCCATATAAAACGAATGGTACGGCCCCGGCTGGTAGTATTGTCAATGACTTCAGCAACCAGTTCATCATTTTCCCCGAAATATAATTTATTGCCTACGCGAATCTTGCGCGCTGGATCCACGATCACGTCCCAGAGTTTATTGGTGCGGTTCAATTCACCCAGCAAGAATACTTCGATCTTCGCACCGGTCTTTTCTTTGCGGCCATACATGCGCGCTGGGAAAACCTTGGTATTGTTCACAACAAAAGTATCCTTGTCATCAAAATAATCCAGGATATTGCTGAATTGTTTGTTTTCAATTTTACCGGTTTTACGCTCAATCACCATC
>JBDTAN010000256.1:0-2835 GCA_039924585.1 Chitinophagaceae bacterium
AACGCAACAAGGTTTGCTCAGTACTGCGATAATTTTTTCTTGTTTTTATTTTATGAAATTCATTTTCTGCCAATACTTTTAAGTCATGATCAACCGGTTTAAATCCAAATTTATAATAAAACCAAAACGCGCCACTTTTGATTCCATCGGGATTATCCAGGCCATACTGCGAAGGTTCTATTTCAAAATAAGTAATGCCAAAATCTTGTATGAAAACCCGCATCAACTGGCAGAGCAGGTAACCCGATTCGCCGCCACGGAATGGATGAAAAATATGTAAACCAATTTTTGCCATAGCTCCAAATGTCCAGATGCCACCATAAGAAATAGGAATTCCATTCTTTAAAAAAGTAAAACCAAAATAAGTTTCTAAGGGCAATTGACGCTCCGGGAGCATGGAATAAACTGCAAGGGATAAACCTCTTTCTAAATTATAAAGGAGCAAGGTTTCAAGCTGCAAAAATGTAGATGGATCAATTTCCCGCACCATTAAAGCCATGGCATTTTTAATCACTTTATAAAGCTGATCTCTTTCATTATCCTGCGGAATGTAAACAGGTGAAAGTGGTTCATTAAATAATTGTTCGTGATCAAATTTCTTTAAAAGTTCCTGATGGTAATACGGTTGCTTCACAGGCATACGATTATTTGCCCGCGAAAATTGTTCATTTTTCGGAACGAGTTTTACATACAAGTTCATACTTTCCATAAAAAGCTCTTTTAGTAATGGCCGGTCATCCAGCTCCTTCAATTGCCCGAGAATAAAAGGTGCATACTGGTCCGGTTTGATTTTCAATACATCAAGCAACTCTTCATTTTTTAATCCCGCAGTGGTTTGTGCTTTTAATACCGCAGGTAAAGTGATATTTAAAATATTATTGAGTGAAAGTGTTGGATTATAAAATGAATCAAATTCCACTTTTACATCTTTGTGTTGTAAAAGCCAGCCTAAAAAATCAGGAGAAAAACGAGTGATGATATTTGCAAAGGGTAGCCCTTCATTTTCAATAAGTATATCTTTTTTATTTGTATTTTTAAGAGCAAATGCAGTAATGCGTTTCAACTCTTTTTCTGCAAGCGTTTTTGTTTGTTGGTTTGCAGGATAAGCACCCATAAAAATCAGCAAGTCATAATAATGCAGCAATGGTTTACCACCCTGTAATTTCATAGCATGCAATGCTGTGAGGATTGCTGTTTGTTTTAAAACTGATTCCTCATCAAATAGATTGACTAATTTTTTTAAGGAATTAATAGAGGTTGAAAAATTATTCTTCATATAAAATGGCTGTTTGTTTGAAGCCGGATAAAATTAGTTAATGTACAGCGAATGAAAATATTTGGGTTTAAGCACCAACTGCTATTGAATTGAAGGCCTGTAATTTGAACATTGAAAAAAGCCAGGTATGCCAGTTATAAATAAAAATAAAGTGATTGGTTGTCAGCTATATGAGATCGATTTTAAGATCTAAAATCCCCCTTTGAGAAGTAATTTCCTCAAAAACCTGTGAATTGTGTAAGTTTTTTCCAAAAAAGTTAAACATTATTCCATTTTAAAGTAGTTTCTTTACAGCATAATATTTGTTTGAGTGGTTAGGAAATACCATAATATAAAATGACTTTACAGAGCGAAGCAATATCAGGGAATCAAATTATCGCCATGCTGGAAGAAAACAATCCTTTAGCATGGGAAAATTTGTACGATAAATATGCATCGGTTATGTACGGTTTAATTTGTAATCTTACAGAAGATAAATTACTTGCTGAAGAAATTTTAATGAATGCTTTTCTTGAATTAAAACAAAAGCAAATTCTTTCAAAAATAAAATATGCGCTTCTCCCCATCATTATGCGCTACACACATTCTTATACAATAGAATATTTAAAAAATATTCGTATAACGGAAAAGACATTTCATCCACAGAAAGAAACTGAATTAATACATTTATTCACTACTCAATGCAGTTCATTAAAAGTAGCTGCAAGTATTCTTAATATTACAGTAAAAGAAACTAAAAAAAGACTCCAGGTTGAATTTCTAAATCTCCGTATACAAAATAATACCCCTGAAATTGTGCAACTTGCGGATGACATCAATGTTGAGCGCCTATTACCAGTTTAATTAAAGACTTTTTGCAGGCAATGGAGCAAGAAAGCTCATGATGAACAGTGCAAAAATTTAAATAAAAATTTATTTTTTTAAGGCTTGTTGATCCCAATACGATTGAAGATTTACAAACATAATCTACAAATTAGCTTTCCTTCTTCAACTCAAATACTTCCCCACAACCGGCATCCTGCGCCCGCTCCCAAAAGCCTTGGAAGAAATGCGAATCACCGGGCAAAACTGTTTTCGCTTATACTCATTCATATTCACCATCTTTAAAATGCGGTCCACCAACGCTGCATCAAAACCCATTTCTTTGATTTCCTGCGGACCCATTCTTCTTTCAATATATTGATAGAGTACTGCATCAAGTACCGAATAATCCGGTAAACTATCACTGTCTTTTTGTTCCGGCCTTAATTCCGCACTCGGTGGTTTGAGCAAAATATTTTCAGGAATAATTATTTCATTTCTATTGATAAAATGCGCCAATGCATATACCTGCAGTTTATAACAATCACCCAATATGCTGACGCCGCCGGCCATGTCGCCATACAATGTTCCATAGCCTGTTGCGAGTTCACTTTTGTTGGATGTGTTCAATAAAATATAACCAAATTTATTCGCGATCGCCATCAATAAATTCCCACGCGTACGGCTTTGAATATTTTCTTCTGCGACGCTAAAAAGTAGCCCTTCAAAAACTGGTTGCAGTGAATTTAAAAAACACT
>JBDTAN010000257.1:0-3116 GCA_039924585.1 Chitinophagaceae bacterium
GTTTTATGCAAATTTGAAAATGGTGCTAACGGAATTTTGATGGCTACACAAATTGCAGCAGGAGAAAATAATGCATTATCCATACAGGTTTATGGAGAAAAAGGGGGCATTGAATGGAAGCAGGAAAACCCCAATCAATTATTGGTAAAATGGGCAAACAAACCTGCGGAAATTTTATTTGCCGGCACTAATTTTACGAATGAACTTTCTTCCTTTGCATTACATAATTGCCGCACACCTGCAGGACATCCGGAAGGTTATATTGAGGCATTTGCAAATTTGTATAAAAATTTTGCCCAAACAATTACTGCAACATTGGAAGAGAAAAAACCATCGCCTGAAATGCTTGATTTTCCCGGTATTGAAGATGGTATAAGAGGTATGGCATTTATTGAAAATGTAGTGGCTTCTTCAAGGTCATCTGAAAAATGGATAGAGCATATTGTACCATAAAAATTTGTACAGAAATCTTTTAAAAAAATTATATGACAACCATAAAAGGACCTGCCGTTTTCCTCGCACAGTTTATAGATGAAAATCCGCCCTTCAATAATTTACCGGATATCTGTAAATGGGCTGCAAGGCTGGGTTTCAAAGGCGTTCAATTGCCCACGACTGATATGCGTTTACTGGATTTGAAAAAATTAGCAGAAAGTAAAACATACGCTGATGAGATCAATGGTATTGTAAAATATGCCGGGTTAGAAATCACGGAATTGTCCACGCATCTCCAGGGGCAATTGGTGGCGGTGCATCCCGCATACGATTTATTGTTTGATGGCTTTGCACCGAATGAAGTAAAAGGCAAACCTAAAGCGAGGCAACTATGGGCGGAAGAACAATTAAAACTGGCCGCGAAAGCCTCCCAAAATTTAGGTTTAAAAGCATCTGTTACATTTAGCGGCTCTCTATTATGGCCATTGATTTACCCCTGGCCACAACGGCCGGAAGGCCTGGTGGATGAGGGTTTCAGCGAATTAGCTAAAAGGTGGTTGCCTGTTTTAAATGTATATGATGAATGTGGAATTGATCTTTGTTTTGAAATACATCCCGGCGAAGACCTGCATGACGGTATTACGTATGAAATGTTTTTGGAGAAAGTAAATGATCATCAGCGCGCCTGTTTATTATATGATCCATCACATTTTATTTTGCAATGCCTGGATTATTTGGAATATATTGATATTTATCATGAACGTATAAAAATGTTTCATGTAAAGGATGCGGAATTTAATCCCAACGGAAAGCAGGGTGTTTATGGCGGTTATCAAAACTGGCTGAACCGTGCAGGACGTTTTCGTTCTTTGGGAGATGGACAGGTAAATTTTTCCTCCATCTTCAGCAAATTGGCACAATATGATTTTCCCGGCTGGGCTGTACTGGAGTGGGAATGTTGTTTGAAAAACCAGAATGACGGTGCACGGGAAGGTGCTGCATTTATTGCAGATCATATCATTCATGTCACTACAAAAACTTTCGATGATTTTGCATCTGCGAAAATCGATAAAGATTTAAATAAAAATATTCTTGGAATTAATTAATAACTTTACACTACTTATTTTTAATCTTTAAATATTTTTATTTATGAAAAAGTTTATTGTTTTTGCATCAGTAATTTTGTTTGTAACCGCCTGTAGTAATAACAGCGCTGATACTTCTAAGGGCACAACTACAACGCCCGAAGTGCCTGCTACGGTTGACATTACACAGAACCCGGATTATAAAGCAGGACTTACTTTAGTGGCAAAATATGATTGCCTGACCTGTCATAAAGTATCTGAGAAATTAACAGGGCCCGCTTACCAGGATGTTGCCAATAAATATGCAGACAATGATGCCAATGTAAAAATGCTGGCTGAAAAAGTAATTAAAGGTGGTTCAGGAGTTTGGGGACAGGTAGCTATGATTCCACATCCGCAAGTTCCGGAAGCTGATGCAGAACAGATGGTGAAATATATATTGTTATTAAAAACAAATTAATCATTCATGAAAATGAAAACAATGGCTTCGGCGCTGATATTTTTCAGCGCCTTAGCTTGCAATACTCCGCACACAGCAGCTTCAAAAGATGCAGATACAGCAGTGCCCATCACTAAAGGATGGCAAACTTTATTTGACGGTAAAACAACGACTGGCTGGCATTCCTACGGGAAAGAAAAAGCTGGTACAGGCTGGATCGCGGAGAATGGTGTTTTACATTTTGATCCTTCCAAAAATGATGGTGGTGACCTGGTGACGGATGAAAGTTATGCAAATTTTGATTTGCAACTAGACTGGAAGATTTCACCTGCGGGAAATAGTGGTATCATGTTTTATGTAAATGACAATCCATCAAAATATAAATATGTATGGCTCACCGGGCCGGAAATGCAGATCATCGATAATGATGGCCATGAAGACGGTAAATATCCAAAACATCGCGCCGGTGATTTATATGATTTGATTTCTGCTTTACCCGAATCTGCAAAAGCAGTTGGTGAATGGAATCATGCGGAGATAATTGCAAATAATGGAAAATTGGATTTGTATTTAAATAAAGTGCATGTGGTTTCCACCACCATGTGGGATGCCAACTGGGATCAAATGGTTGCTGGCAGCAAGTTTCATGAGATGCCTGATTTCGCAAAATTTCATGAAGGGCATATTGCATTGCAGGATCATGGAGGAGCTGTGTGGTTTAAAGATATCAGGATAAAAAGCTTGTAGGATTTAATCTCCACTTCAATGCAAGACGAACTATCAGACCAAGATCACTTAGATATGCTCAATAATATTGATGCAGATATTTTCAGCCGCATATCAACTTTCCGCGAATATGTGGAGATTAATTTTGAAATAGATGAAGCTTTAAGCATGGCGGGCTTTAATGAAATGGATATTCAGAAATATCCACTTTTAAAAGAATATTATTTATCGGCAAAACAAAAAGAAAAATGATTTTTACTCAAAACTAAAAATTATAACCATGGGCGACAAAGACGAAATTACAGGTAAAAAAATCTCGAAAATGTGGAATGGCTATTGCCCGGAAAGTTTGTTTAAAGACAAAGATGTACGCATGCGTTTGAACCAGGATGATTTTTATGAAAGCGAAGAAACAGGTTTGCAAAGTGCTG
>JBDTAN010000258.1:0-4300 GCA_039924585.1 Chitinophagaceae bacterium
CCAAAGAAATGCGCATGATGGAGGCTGAAAATAAACAGTAGAGACACAATATTTTGTGTCTCTACGAAAGACACAACATTTCGTGTCTCTGACGAAAGACACAACATTTCGTGTTTCTGACTAAAGACACAATATTTCGTATTTCTGACGAAAGACACAACATTTCGTGTTTCTGACGAAAGACACAATATATTGTGTCGCGACAAATCAATCTTTTTTATGCAATGGAAAAAGGCCCTTCCGGCATTATTTTTAATTGTTCTGCTTATTGTTGCATTTTTATTGAAACATGCGGGACAACAACCAGAAACAGAACCGCAAACATCATCCCGCGGATTAAACCGTAACCCTGCACATATTAATTATTCCAAACATGCGCAATGCAGGATGTCCTGCCGCCATATTGATGAAAGTGAGGTAACTGAAATATTACAAAATGGGAAAATTAATTATACAAAAAGTGATTTAAAAGGAAATGATTGTCAAAAAAAATATGCGGTTGAAGGAACCACACATGACCAACAGCGGGTGCGAATCATTTTTGCACCCTGTGCCGCGGAAATGACGGTTGTAACTGTTATTGACCTGGGAAAAGAATGGCCGTGTAATTGTGAATGAACACGGTGCGAATTTCACATTCTATTCTTAAAAAAAAACTATGATTTTCGATTTTACCATTTTTACAATAGGTTTGCCGGTCGTTTAAAAACCCAAAACGTTTATGAACTTTAGAAAAACTAATTTAATTACCGGCTGGATCATTGGCCTGATCGCTTGTACAGTGTATATCATGACCAGTGAAGCCAATGGCAGTTTCTGGGATTGTGGTGAATTTGTTAGCAGTGCATTTAAACTGCAAATACCACATCCGCCCGGCGCGCCGCTCTTTGTTATGCTTGGCCGGATATTCATTGTATTATTTGGTGATAACCCAATGACTGCAGCAAAAGCGGTGAATATCATGAGTGCCCTGGCGAGTGGATTTACCATACTTTTCCTGTTTTGGACCATCACGCATTTTGTGCGGAAAATTGTTCATACTGATCTTTCTAAACCTTTGTCGTCTAACCAGGTTTTAACGATTATGGGTGCGGGAATTGTTGGCGCACTAGCTTATACATTTACTGACTCATTTTGGTATAGCGCTGTAGAAGGCGAGGTGTATGCTATGAGTTCTTTTTTTACAGCGATCGTTTTCTGGGGAATATTGAAATGGGAAAACAATGCGCATAAACCCGGTTCAGATAAATGGATTATTTTTATATTTTTCATGATAGGCCTCTCGATAGGTGTTCACCTGCTGTGTTTGCTTTGTATTCCTGCAATTGTAATGATGTATTATTTCAGGAGAAGGGATTCTTTTAATTATGCAAACATTCGTAAATATTTTATCTGGTCCGTAGTCATAGGCGGAATACTGGCATGTATAATAGCTTTATTAGGCGCGCAGTCAACTGCAAAACCCGATCAGGGTTTGCCGATGGACGGAACTGTTGCAGGTTTGATGATTTTAGGAATTGCCATTGCCATTGGTTTATTGGTCGGGATTGAAAAATTAAATAAAGACAAGAAAGAATATAATGGGGGGATTTTTATATTCCTGGTCATTGGTTTTATTCTTGTTGGATTTGTACAGGTTGGTATCATTCAATATTCAATTAAAGCAGCAGGCGCGTTTGATGTATTTTTTGTAAACAGCCTGGGCCTTCCATTCTTTTCAGGATTTACTGTTTTCTTTATTTTAGTTGCGGTTGGAATTTGGTATGGGTTAAGATTTGCTGCAAAAAAAAGCTGGCCATACCTGCGCCTCGGTTTGTGGTGTATTGCTTTTATGCTGATTGGCTATAGCACCTATGTTACTACGATGATTCGCAGTAATGCGGATCCCGCTATTGATATGTACAATGTAGATAATCCGATGAGTTTGGTAGGTTATTTAGGCAGGGATCAGTATGGTGATTTCCCAATTTTATACGGTCAGAATTTTACAGCGAAACCAGTTGATTTCACAGAAACTTCCACGATTTATAATAAGGGGAAAGATAAATATATACCTGTTGGTAAAAATGGTGGGTATGTGTATTTGCCGGATGATCAATCTGTTTTTCCACGCATGTGGGATGGCAGCAATGAACAGGGGCACGCTGATTATTATGCCATGTTTATGGGAATCGGCAAAAACCAGGATGGAAGCTATGAACACCCTCCGACATTTTCTGATAATATGAAATTCTTTGTGAGCTATCAGAATTATTACATGTATCTACGATATTTCATGTGGAATTTCAGTGGAAAACAGGATGATAATGAAGGGATGTTTACCGGTAATGTGCGGGATGGTAACTGGATCACCGGTATTCCATTTATTGATAATGCCATGTATGGCGACCAAAGTTTATTACCAGACAGTTTGAAAAATAATAAGGCGCATAATACCATGTTCATGTTGCCCTTTATTCTTGGCCTCATTGGTTTATTTTATCATTTCAAAAAACAGAAAGGAGATGCAATTGTCAATTTCCTCTTGTTTTTCCTGACTGGTTTTGCCATTGTAATTTACCTAAATCAACCAGGTTTCCAGCCTCGTGAACGAGACTATGCATACGCAGGTTCATTCTATGCCTATGCAGTGTGGATCGGGCTTGCCGTGCCATATTTCGTAGAGCTAGCACGAAAATGGAATACTGCAATGTTGAAAAGCATGCTGGTTTCCGGCGGCTTTTTTGCAGCATTTCTTGTTATACTTGGCACATTACTTCCGGGCGGCGGAATTTTATTAGGTGTAGGTTTTGCAATAATTTTTGGTGCACTTGCAGCCGGCCTTCCATATATTTTGAAGTTGATTAAAAACCAACGCTCCCTGATAATTGTAGCTACGCTACTTTCACTTGCAGTTCCTATTTTAATGGGCGCCCAGGAATGGGATGACCATGACAGAAGTCACAAAACTTTGGCAAGAGATCTGGGTAAAGATTATTTGGAAAGTTGCGCACCCAATGCCATCCTTTTTACTTTTGGTGATAACGATACTTACCCATTATGGTATGCGCAGGAGGTGGAAGGTATTCGTCCTGATGTACGTGTGATTAATACTTCATTGCTTGGCATTGACTGGTATATCAATCAGCTCAGGTATAAAATAAATCAAAGCGATGCAATTGATGTGATTTGGACGCCAGAACAAATTCAGGGTAGGACAAGGGATTATGTAACCTATAAACCACAACCGGGAATTCCTGAAAACAGGTACTACGATTTGTATGACATGATGAAGAATTATGTGGGTAGTGATGATCCAAATAAATTAAGCGGAGACGGTGGAAATTATAATACTTTTCCTGTGAAAAAAGTGTCTATTCCTGTTGACCTGAATTTTGTTCGTTCCAACGGCACTGTAAATGCTACAGATAGTGTAGTGAATGAAGTGCGTTTTGAAATTCCTAAAAGTGGTTTGCAGAAAAATGACCTGGCGATGTTAAACATTATCGCAGCCAATCATTGGAAAAGACCTATTTATTTTACCATGAATAATTCCATCAACCTTGGCTTTGATAATTATATCAGGAAAGATGGACTTGCTTACAGGCTTGTACCTGTTGAAAATTCACAGGTAAATACAGATTACATGATGAATGTGATCATGAATAAGTTTGGATACGGAAATGCCAATATACCTGGCGTTTATTATGATGAAGAAAATCGTCGCCATCTCAATGACATTCGACGTGCACATACGGAGCTTGCTTTTGATTTAATATTTAAAAACAGGAAAGAGGATGCAAAGAAAGTGTTGGAAAAAGCAGATAAAATGATGTTGCAGGAAAATTTCCCTTATGGGTATACTGCCCGTAGCAATGACCATGATCAGGCTTCACTTGCATTCCTGGAAGCTTGTTATCGTGCAGGTGATACAACGCTGGCAAACAAAGTAAAAGCCTCTGTACAAAAGGATTTGCAACAACAGGTGAAGTTTTATAATTCATTAAGCGGAACAATGGCTGATAACATGTCTTATGATAAACAAAATGCCCAAAGGCTTTTACAGCAATTGGATCAGCTCGTAAGTGTATTCAGTGGACAAAAAAATTCCAGCCTTGAAAATGGAATTTTGCCAAATGGTGATTCTTTGAAAAAAACAGTGGACTCTTTGAATAGTTTGCAACAACTCGAACAGTCAAATCCATAATGGATTATAAATAAAAAAAAGGCGAACTTAAAGTTTGCCTTTTTTTATGTCAAAAATGTATAAGCATCTTATCGTACAAATACCTCTTTTTTAAAAAATCCTTTTAAGGTGAAC
>JBDTAN010000259.1:0-2974 GCA_039924585.1 Chitinophagaceae bacterium
AGCCAAATGCATGCTGGCGGCTTGCCGGGTTGCCAAAATATTTTGTAAAAAATGGCAGCATACTTTCCACTACACGCGGATCAGTTTCAGTAGTGGCATTATTATCAAGATATACAGGCGATTCAATCATTTTTTACTTTTACTATGAATATACGGCAAAATTAAAAAATTCCACGCGCATTTTTCTTTAATTTACAAATCCCTAACGAATGAAAATTTTCATGTAAAAAATATTCTTGCATGATTTGGGTAAATAAATTTTTTCTAAAAAATTAAAGCATGAAAAAAATTGAGCATATTGGTATAGCTGTTAAAAGTTTAGCAGCAGCGATCCCGATGTATGAAAAATTGTTACAAACAAAATGCTATAAAACTGAAATCGTGGAATCAGAAAATGTACGCACTGCATTTTTTCAAATTGGTGACACCAAAATTGAATTGCTGGAAAGCACCACGCCGGATGGAGTGATCGCAAAATTTATTGATAAAAAAGGCGAAGGCCTTCACCATATTGCTTTTGAAGTGGATGATATTCTTGAAAGCATGCAAACCGTTTCACCTGAATTTAAAATTTTATCGGAAATTCCCAAAGATGGCGCGGACAATAAACGCATCTGTTTTTTACATCCAAAAGATACGCATGGTGTGTTGGTGGAATTATGCCAGGAAAAATAAATTTTTTAATGAATTCCATTTATATAATCCGTAAACTTTTTTAAAGCATTTGCGACAACACTAATTTGCTCCTGCGCTTCTGTCCATTTTCTTTGTTCGATTGCTTCGCGAATTCCGGGCAGTGTTTTTACACCATAACCTGTATAAAATCCCGGCGCATAAATGGAATGTTTATACCAACTCCTGCGCGGTAAACCATTTGCCAATAATAATTCCTGCTCTGCTTTATACAATCCCTGGTTAAAAGTCTTCACCTGTTGCGGTGATTGCATTTTATTTGTCCACTTTGAATACAAACTGTCTGTAGCGATTTGCATAGCAGCCAAAGCATTTTGTAAAGGCGAAAAATCAAGATATGGAACTGCATCTTTTGGCTTAGGCAATTGAAGATGATTAGCAGTATCGGCTGACAGTAAATAATCATGGTTTGCAATCATTTCATTTTCCAAGGAAGTATTATCGCGCATTGTATTGGAAAGGCTTACCAGCTCTGTAGTGTAGCCATTAATGATCTTGTATAAATTCCTGAAATCAAAAGGCAAAACATCTGCATTTGCCATACGTAAAACAGCGCGGCCGGCAGTTTCTGAAAGTGCTACGCCATATTTAAAAGAAGGGTCTTTAAATTTTGCATAATTATCATACGAATCATAAATGGAATGATACTCGCCGCCATCACTTTCTCCACCATATCCCATGTCCAAAGTAGGCACGCCCAGATGTTGTAAAAATGAAGAATAATCAGAACCACTTCCCAATGCATCCAGGTCAATGGTTTTATTTTCCATCGCCTCTTTCTTGGCTTTATTGGAATTTGCAGAAACGATTCGTTGCGCTTCCAGTCTTTTTAAAACAGAAACATTTGTTTGCGGATCCCTTACATCTTCCGCGATTTCTGTCATGAAAGTTTCGAGTGCGTGAGAACCGCCAACGCCTAAAAATCCACGCGCATTTGTATCAGAATTTATATATAATACACATTTATCCTGCAATTCTTTTGCATGTGCTTCTACCCATTCCGTAGAACCCATCAGGCCGGGCTCTTCGCCGTCCCATGCGCAATACACGATCGTGCGTTTTGGCCTCCAGCCGGTTTTCAATAATTCACCCAAAGATTTTGCTTCTTCTAATGATGCAGCCTGTCCGCTGAGCGGATCATTTGCACCATTTACCCACGCGTCATGGTGATTGCCACGTATGACCCATTCATCCGGAAATTCACTGCCTTTGATCATTCCAATTACATCATAACAGTTTACAATATCCCAGTTAAAAGCCAGTTGCAAATGCACTTTTGTTTTTCCCGGGCCGACATGATAAGTGATCGGCAAAGAGCCATTCCAGCTATTCGGCGCAACAGGTCCAACGAGTGCTTCAAGTAATGGAAGTGCATCATGATAACTAATTGGCAACACTGGTATTTTCAACAAATTCGGCGCTTCATTATGACTGGCAATGCGTTTTGCATCTGCTGTTGCACCAACATTCGGTGTCAACGGATCACCCGGATAAATGACCATATCCATCACAGATCCGCGTTGCACACCGTACTCACTTTTGTACGGGCCTTTGGGATATACATCGCCTTGTGCGTAACCATCATCTTTCGGATCAGAATAAATAATGCAACCAATGGCGCCATGTTCCTGTGCCACTTTGGGTTTGGTGCCGCGCCAGCTATGGCCATATTTTGCAATCACAATTTTTCCTTTTACATCAATGCCCATTTCAGCGAGTTTTTCATAATCTTCCGGCAGGCCATAATTTACAAAAACTAATTCTGCAGTTACATCTCCATCTGCGCTGAATGCGTTGTAAGTGGGCAACTGATTTAGCTGTCCGGAAGTGGCATCTTCTTTCAATGCGGGTTCTTTCAAAATTGCTTTATAAGAAGTGGGTGAAATCATTTCCAGCAACCGAATACGTGGTGTTGGAAATAAAACATGGTAGGTGTCTATGCGAACATCAAATCCATAACTTTTTAGTTTATTATAAATTTTTTCTGCCACAGCTTTACTTCCGGGAGAACCAAGATTATGGGGAAATGCAGACAATTCTTTGATGGTTGCACCAATATTTTCTGCACTGAGGTTTTTATCAAAATTATTCTCCAGTTGTTGTTGAATTGTTTGCGATTGCGTTGTGAAACCAGTCATTTTTTCCTGCTGGCAAAATGCCTGCGCAGCAATGCAGGAAATAGAAATGAAAATGAACATAAATTTTTTGGACATGTAAAGCATTATTTGGTGAAAGAAGGGCAACAAATTAAACAAATATGTTTAAAGACAATAAAAACTTT
>JBDTAN010000260.1:0-5196 GCA_039924585.1 Chitinophagaceae bacterium
CATGATTTGGATGTTTGGGGAACGGATATAGATCACGACTGGCCTACCTGGAGAGCTATGTTGCCGTATATTATTGAAACAAAGTTTTAAATGAATGCAGCGCAAAAAGTACAGTTAGAAAAATGGAAATTAGCCACGTGTAATTTCCTGCAAAAAAAATTTGTACGAATCATTGCCAAATCTTTACTCGCAGTAATTGGTTTGGCAATTATTTTTATAATTGCGCTCAGTATTTATTTACAAACATATCGCGAAGAAATTGTTTCCAAAGTAAAAGACCAACTTAGTAAAACTATTAATGGAGATGTGGAAATAAAGGATATTGATTTATCCGTACTCCGGCATTTCCCCAATATTGGTATCCAAATAAAAGGTATCCGAATTTTGGATTCAATGTATCACAGGCCATTGCTGCAAGCCGCTGAAGTGTCTACTGGTATTGGGATTTTCCAGCTTTTTAAAAAAGATAAAACGATCAGCGAGATAACTGTAAGCAATGGTTTATTTCATTTATTTACGATGTCATCGGGGTATACAAATAGTTACCTTTTACAATCAAAAAAGAAAACGCAGTCAAACAGTTCCGAAGGAAGTATTCATGTAAACCAAATTCAATTATCGAATGTCCATGCTATCATTGAAGATGCACCGCAAAATAAAAAATATGAATGTGTAGCCAATGATATTTTTATCAACATAAAATATGAAAATGAAATTTGGAAAATGTCAATGGATCAAGATATTTTGGTGAAAGGCCTTGGTTTCAAATTGTCAAAAGGGATGTATTTGCAAAATTGTTTATTGAAAGTAGATAATTGGGAAATTGATTTAAATACTGTAAAAAAGGAATTGGTTTTTAATGATTCAAAGGTCAGTATTGATAAACAACCATTTGTTTTATCAGGTAAATTTCATTTTGCGGATTCATCTTTTTTTCATCTTGATGCAACCACAAAAAATATTTCTTTTACAGAAGCAACAAAAATTATAACGGAGAAAATTAAAAGTAAAATGCGTTTTACCGGTCTCGAAAAAGGCTTTGATGTGCATGCAACTTTTGATGGGCCACTTTCCGGCGGTGGAGATCCGTTTATAAACGTTGATCTTATCACTTTGCAAAATGTATTGACAACACCGATCACTTCTTTCACGCAATGCAGCTTCACAGGAAATTTTAATAATCATATCAGTGATACGATGGAAACGGGCGATCCGAATTCGAATATTGTTTTCAGAAAATTCAGTGCCAACTGGAATGGATTATTAATTTCAACAGATTCTATTTTAATTAAAAATTTATTAGAACCCTTGCTGCGCTTCGCTTTCATCTCGAGTTGCAGTTTGCCGGAACTGGACAGTAATTTGGAATTATCATCCATCAGGTTGACAAAAGGCAGTGCAATGGTGAACATTAATTATGACGGGCCTTTGGTCACAGATCCATCGCTATTAAATAAAGTGAGCGCAGATATTTTATTAAAAGATGGTGAAGGAATTTATGATCCCAGGAATATTGTATTCAGTAAATGCAATGGAAAAATAAGTATTTCTGAAAATAATTTAAGCATTCAAAAACTGGTTTTTGATATACAAAAAAATCATTTTGAAATAAATGCCACTGGTGAAAATGTAAACCGTGTGGCACTATCAGATTCCGGTAAAGCATCGTTTAGTTGTGATGTATATTCTCCTTCCATCAATGGAAATGATTTTACTTTTTTGTTTGATGAAGCAAAATCAGTTAAGAACAGGTCGAAAAAGAATACAGGTTTAAATGCTACCGCTGCAAAAATTGATAACATTTTGGTCAATGGAAATATGCAATTAAATATTAAAGCAGGGCATATTATTTACCAGCATTTTACGGCTGATAATATGAAAGCATCAATGCTTTTTACTACAGATAAATGGGAAATACAAAATGCATCCCTGCAACATGCAGGTGGAAATTTTTCATTGGCTGCAACTTTTAATGCACCTAAAAATGGTGTACGTGATGCTAAAGCAAAATTCAACCTGGATCATGTAGATGTGCGAAAAGTGTTTTATGCATTCGACAATTTTGGCCAGGATGCAATCATTTCTTCCAATGTGCGCGGCACTTTAAATACAAACGGCGATATCCATTTTTTAGTAAATAAAAAAGGAAACTTTGTTGGTAAATCATTGAGTGGCACGATGAATTTTTCTTTGAAGAATGGTGCACTCGTGAATTTCAAACCCTTTGAAAATATAAACGATATCGTTTTTAAAAATCGTGATTTCTCAGATGTTCAATTTGCAGAAATAAATAATAAATTTACGATCAATAAAGGCGAAATGCAAATCGACCGGATGGAAATTGCATCTAATGTATTGCATATTTACCTGGAAGGTTTGTATGATTTTAACCATAAAAATACGGACATCAGTATACAAGTGCCATTGAATAATTTAAGTAAATCAAAAAATGACACACGCAGAGAAAAAAAAGGCCTTGATGCGAAAACTGGTGCCAGCGTATATTTGCGCGCAAGAAATGCGAGCGATGGCTCCGTGAAATTTGGCCTGGATGTTTTTCGAAAACTCAGAAAAAATTAAATTTAAATTTTTAATCAAAACCCTTTTATGAAAAAATTATTCATTGTTTTTTGTATCGTCGCTTGTGCATGTACCAATAATAAATCTGACAATGGCATGCTGGTCAAAGATTATTTTGCACCGCAGGACACAGGTTTACAAACGGCCGGAATAAAAATGATTCCCATATCTACTCCTGTTGGAAATTTTCATGTATGGACAAAAAGCATTGGCAATAATCCACGCATAAAGGTTTTGTTGTTGCATGGCGGTCCGGCAATGACGCATGAATATATGGAATGTTTTGAAAGTTTTTTTCCGCAACAGGGATTTGAAATGATTGAGTACGACCAACTCGGTTCCTATTATTCAGATCAACCAACGGACAGCAGTTTATGGAACGTTGATCGTTTTGTTGATGAAGTGGAACAAGTGCGCAAAGCACTTGGACTTACTAAAGATAATTTTTACATACTGGGAAATTCCTGGGGTGGAATTTTAGGAATGGAATATGTGTTGAAATATCCTGACAATGCCAAAGCGCTTATCGTTTCCAACATGATGGCAAGCGGCCCGGATTATGGAAAATATAATCTCGAATTGCAAAAACAAATGGACAAAACAATTGTTGACAGTATCATGCTTTTGCAAAATACCGGGCAAGCAGATAACCCGCGTTATGAAGCTTTACTGAATGGTTATTATCACCAGCATCTTTGCCGGCTGGACCCATTTCCTGATCCTGTTGCACGGAGTTTCAAACACATTAATCAAACTATTTATACCATGATGCAGGGCCCAAGTGAATTTGGTATTTCCGGTCGGTTGGCAAATTGGGATATCAAAGACAGGCTAAAAGAAATTAAAATTCCAACGCTCATGATCGGTGCAAAATATGATACCATGGATCCTGAATATATGAAATGGATGAGCACACAGGTGCAGCATGGCCGTTATTTATATTGCCCGGAAGGAAGCCATCTCGCCATGTGGGATGACCAGAAAAATTATTATCCCGGCGTGATTCAATTTATTAAGGATGTGGATAGCGGAAGTTTTGGGAAATAATATTCAAAAAAATAGAGCGACAGAAAAAAGTGGTCTCACCAAGAATCGAACTTGGATCTAGAGTTTAGGAAACTCCTATTCTATCCATTGAACTATGAGACCAATATGCAGAAGCCTTTTTACCAGTGTATTTCAGGAAAAATCAGGCGCAAATGTAAGGACAAAATCGCAAATAAAAATTCAACCATTATCTTTGCAGCCCTGTATAAAAAAACAAAGCAATTTTTGTTTGATAAATTCTTAAATATTTTTAGAAATGATGAAAATATATAATATAATTATAAAATACCGTTTTTGGCTAAGCCTTGTGGCACTAGCATTAGCTGTATTGGTAAATGTGAACAATGGATTTTGGCCTGCATTCATTTTGTATTTTATTGCAGTAATTGGAATTGCCAGCCATTTCTTTATTGGCCCGATGCGGCTGATACAAAAACCCATGGAAGATGGTAATGTGGAAGAAGTGCAAAGAATCATGAAATCTATTTGGTTTCCGGGCTTATTATACAAACCTATTCGCTCAACGTATTATACATTGCTGGGAAATATGTCCATGATGAACCAGGATTTCGATGCTGCAGAAAAACACCTGAAAAAAAGCTCTGCACTCGGTTCAGCAATGCCTGAAGCCGAAGGTGCGAATAAATTGCAACTGGGGATGATGGCTTTACAAAAAGGAGATTTTCGCGCCGGGGAATCATATATGCGTGCAGCGCTACGCCTTGGCATCCCGGATAAAGAAAGTGAAGCCGTAGCCTACCTGAGCATGTGCCAGATATTTATGAATAAAAGAGAATTTCGTGCAGCAAAAGATTATTTCCGAAAAGCCAAAGCCTGCAAACCAAAGACCAAGCAGGTTGTTGAGCAGATAAAAGATATAGAGAAATATATTTCGAGGATGCCGGGGTAAAATATTTTGGGTATGATGCGTAGCCTCAATTCATTTTCCACCATTGCTGGTCACTTGACCAGCAATAATAAAGGCAAAATTATATCTTGAAAGTAGTCAAAAAAACTGTTCTTCAGGTAACCAAAATAAACATGCAAATATTTTTACTTATAGATTTTTAATATGTGCCGAGCCTACGGCTCTCTTTTGAAATATTTGAATTATTTAGCAACGGATAGAAATCCGTTGGTACAAAATGTATCGGGCCTAATGGTGCTGCAGCTTTCATCATGGTTAATTACTGAACAAATAAATCGTTGAGAATTTCATATGCGTCAATGGATTTATTAATTTATTAATTGGGGTGTAAGATGCGAAGCGTCGCTTTAATTTGTAACAATCTTTTTCAACCAACGGATAGAAATCCGTTGTTACAAAATGTTTCGAGCCTAACGGCTCTGCAGCTTCTATCAAGGTTAATTACTGAACAAATAAATAGTGGAGAATTTCATATGTGTCAATGGATTTATTAATTGGGGTGTAAGATGCGTAGCATCGTGTCAATTTGTAACAACGGGTTTTAACCCGTTGCAAATTCGCTCATTGACAAAGAGAGAACCGTAGGTTCGAAACATTTATTCAAACAAGCCTTCTATGGAGGAACCAAAGCCCTTAGTTGA
>JBDTAN010000261.1:0-5836 GCA_039924585.1 Chitinophagaceae bacterium
CCAATTAAATCTTCCCGCTGTGCCCCATTTTGCTGGTACATCTGCAGGTTGCTTTCAAACTCTTTCTGTGGAATGGGTACGCCATTTACTTTGGCAACATTTGTAGAATTAGAAAACATACCGCCGCCGCGGCTGCTTTGTGTAAAAGCATCTTGCAGGATAAACGCGATCAATGCGAGGGCAATGGCACCGAATACAATCCAACCCGCCTTATCTCTTATTTTCTGAATGGCTGACATAATATATTATATATTGAAAAATTTTTAAGGATGGCAAAAATAGGTTAATTAAACATTTGAACAAATTGTGGAGAAAAATAGCTTTGCGAAGAAAAAATTTTATATAGGAACCCTCAAAATTGTTTGGAGTATTAATCTTCCTCCTGGAGAAAAAAAATCTCTTCAAGGGGTTTTTTAAAAACGCGTGCGATTTTTAAAGATAAAACAGTTGAAGGCACATATTTATTGGCTTCCATGGCATTGATCGTTTGCCGACTTACTGAAACTAATTTCGCCAGGTCTTCCTGCGTAAGGTTAGCTATTGCCCTTTGTACTTTTATATTATTTTTCACCGGGCAAAGATTTAGAATTTTTAAGCAGCATATAATTGAAGCGTATTATAAATAATATAAGAACAGTAAACATATTGTATACCATTACTGAAAGAAAACTCATACCATAAATGAATAAAATGGCCAATATCAATAAAATATAATTGACGAAAACAGCCCACAACAAAGCATATAACCTTGTTTGTGCAATGAATTCATCTTCATTTTTTTCTTTAGAAAAACCTACAAATAACCCACCGATTATAAACACAACTCCTATCAAAGTAGATGAAATATTGGCATTTGTTACTATGAATGCCTGAGTTTTACCCAATAATTCTTGATTTAAAATTGCAAATACTTTTACATTCAGCCATGCTGGTTCTATATTCATTACTATAAAAATGATTCCAATAATAGTAGAAGGAATTAATATACACCAACCAATTTTCTTATAATTGGCAGGAAGCAAAATTTTCTGATACATAATTATATTTTTTACAAATGTAAAGTATATATTACATACTGACTAGTATTTTATACTTAATGTATTATTAATATTACATTAAAATACGTTTTATATTCATATATCATGGAACAAGCATCGTGAAACGCTGTTTAACAAGTATATGTTAACAATTGCATAACAGCGTTAATAAAGCCGACTATTTAGATTTTTCTTCTTAGAAGAAAAAGAATAAATAAAATATTATGACCGGTTCCTAAGGAAAAAGTCTTTTAACCACAATTTACCTGCTCTTTGTTCTATGTGCATTTATTGTGAACTCGTTTTGTGCATTTCTTTTTAAAATGTTTTGCACCGATGTGTAAAAAACAGTGAGTTATGTGATTTCAGTGCTAAATTTAAAAGTTTAGAATGTGAAATCATGTGTATAAATGATAGCTTGTTAACTTTGCACTATCTGTATAAATAACTTATCCATATATTAACATGGATAGTAGTAGTATTCTTTTTTAAATAAATTTTATTAATACAATATATTACAATAGATATGAACATTGAAAAAGCAAAAGAGAATTTAGGCCAATTGGGATTTTTAGATTTACCTATTGATCCAAGTTTAGATCTTTTCCGGGAAATCGAAATTTTAAAAAAAGAAAAAAATGCGATTGTACTGGCGCATTATTACCAGGAACCGGATATCCAGGATATTGCGGATTTTATTGGAGATAGTCTCGGACTTGCGCAGCAGGCAGAAAAAACGAGTGCGGATATGATTGTTTTTGCAGGCGTACATTTTATGGCAGAAGCTGCAAAAATTTTGAATCCTTCAAAAAAAGTTGTTCTCCCGGATATGCATGCCGGTTGTTCATTGGCGGACAGTGCACCAGGACCTTTATTTAAAAAATTTAAAGAAAAATATCCAGGCCATACAGTGATAACTTATATTAATTGCAGTGCAGATATCAAGGCACAAAGTGATATTATTTGTACCAGTAGTAATGCGGTTAAAATTATTGAAAGCGTGCCAGCAGGCCAGCCAATTATATTTGCACCTGATAAAAATCTGGGTAAATATTTAATTAAAAAAACAGGCAGAGATATGGTTTTATGGAATGGCTCCTGTATGGTACACGAAATATTTAGCCTGGAGCGAATTACTAAATTGAAAATGCGCCATCCGGATGCACTTGTGATTGCACATCCTGAATGTGAAGATCAAATACTTGAAATAGCAGATTTTATAGGCAGCACTTCGCAATTATTAAATTTTGTAAAAACAAATCATCATACAAGTTTTATAGTAGCTACTGAAACTGGTATTTTACACCAAATGCAAAAAGAAGCGCCGGCCAAAACATTGATTCCTGCTCCACCTGATAACTCCTGCGCTTGTAACGATTGCCCACATATGAAATTAAATACTTTAGAAAAGTTATACCTGTGTATGAAATATGAAATGCCGGAAATAAAATTGGAGGAATCCCTTCGTTTAAAAGCGCTGGTACCGATTGAAAGGATGATGCAAATTAGTAAAGCAGCAGGATTATAAGATAATTCTCTTATTTTGTTTTTAAATACAGTTTATACTGTTGTTGTATATAATAGCCAAATTCAATATCGTTTTTGGAAAGCAATAAATAATACTCCGGCCGGGAAAATTCCATAAAATCAAGTAAATATTTTTTATCAATGCCCGTTAAATCTTCTACGAGGTTTTCCGTGAAACGATGATCGATATATTTATCCTGTTCTTCCTTTATAAGCCTTTGCTGAAATGATGTAAGTTGGTTATTTCTCCTGAACCTGAACATATTGATCAATTCATCCAGGTCAAAACCGACAGCAAAACCAGGCGTATAAGTCGGGGAGGGAGAAACAACCGATATGCCCGGCTTTTTAAAATTAAAAATTTTTGCATAATCATTCCTGTTTTGTAACGAGTCCTCCCTGTAAGTTTTCGTATTCACTTTGATTCCCGGAAGCCATGCTACATCTACGTATAGCGCAATTTCAAAATTTTGTTTATTCCTGATAGTATCAACAGGATACTTTTTTGTATTTTTTGAAAAATAAGAAAACCAAACTGAATCCTGCATGTATGTGATAATAGTAAACTTACCTGCGGTATCTGTGAGTATTGGTTCTGAAGAATTAGAATACACGATTACTCCATATAAAGGCTGGTGATTAAAGTAATCAGTCACTGTTCCTTTTAATTCTACTTTTTGGGAAATACCTTTCAAAGCGCAAAGAATAAAAAGAAAAGAAAAACAGGAAAGAATATAAATTTTTTTCAAATAATATTTATTACACGGTAATATTACTAATTCAATAATTTAAGTACATATATATCCCTTACAATTAACCATTTTTTATTGATCTTACCTGCCCATATATATCATTAAAATATGCACATCACTGGGATTTACGCCACTTATCCTGCTTGCCTGGCCTAAAGTACGTGGTTGTATTTGTGCAAACTTTTGCCTGGCTTCATTGCTTAATGCGGTGATCTTATTAAACTGGAAATCTTTTGGAATCACCATTTCTTCCAGCTTGTTCATTCGGATTGCAAGTTCTTTTTCTTTTTCAATATATCGCTCATACTTTAGCTGGATCTCTGCTTGTTCTAAACTTGGTTTTTCATAATGTTGAAGTGAATTAGCCAGAAGAGGTAATTCTGCTGAAAGCTCTTCCAGGCCTATGTTTGGTCTTAATAAAATTTTAGATAATCTTTGTTTTTCTAAAATTGGAGCAGAATCTTTATTCAATAATGCATTATTAATTTCAGCGGGTTCTGCGGAAGTGGTTTTCAATAAATTCAAAATTTCCTGAACGTCATTTTTCTTTTTATTTACCATTTCCATTCTTTCTGAAGATGCAAGGCCAAGTTTATAGCTTATTTCTGTAAGCCGAATATCCGCATTATCCTGTCGCAACAAAGTTCGGAATTCTGCACGGCTGGTAAACATACGGTAAGGTTCTTTGGTGCCTTTATTTACGAGGTCATCAATCAGCACACCTATATAAGCTTCATCTCTTTTTAAAATCAGCGGTTCTTTATTTCTTATTGAAAAATGGGCATTCATGCCAGCCATTAATCCCTGGCAGGCAGCTTCTTCATAACCTGTAGTTCCATTTATTTGCCCTGCAAAAAATAAATTTTCAATAAACTTTGTTTCTAAGCTTTGCTTGAGTTGTGTGGGAGGAAAGAAATCGTATTCAATGGCATATCCAGGTCGAAAAAGTTTAGCATTGTGAAAACCATCAATTGTACGAATTGCTTCGTATTGTATTTCTTCCGGTAGTGAAGTTGAAAATCCGTTCACATAAATTTCTACGGTATTCCATCCTTCGGGCTCGATGAATAACTGGTGCCTGTTTTTATCCGCGAAGCGGTTTATTTTATCTTCTATACTAGGACAATAACGCGGTCCTGTGCCTTCAATTTTGCCCGTAAACATTGGGCTCCGGTCAAATCCTTTTTTTAAAACTTCATGCGTTTCTTCGCTTGTATAAGTGATAAAACAACATTTTTGATCTTTGGCGTCAATTTTTTTTATGGGTAAAAATGAAAATCCACTGATTTCAGCGTCTCCATATTGCATTTCCATTTTAGAATAATCAAGGCTTCTTCCATCAACTCTTGGTGGTGTACCAGTCTTTAGCCGGTCACTTTGAAAACCTAGGGAGACTAGTTGTTCAGTTATTCCATGAGAGGCTTTTTCTGCAACCCTGCCACCGGCAAAGTTTTTATCCCCAATATGAATAATTCCATTTAAGAACGTTCCACTTGTAATAACAACTGCCTTTGCTTTTATTTGATGCCCCATATTTGTGATCACGCCCGATGCCTTATTATTTTCAATAATGATTGATTTTACAGAGTCCTGGTAAAAGTCAATATTTTTATTTTCTTCTAATATTTCCCGCCAGGTGGTAGAGAATAGCATCCGGTCATTCTGAGTGCGCGGGCTCCACATAGCCGGCCCTTTACTCTTGTTGAGCATCCGAAACTGGATCATACTTTTATCAGAAACAATTCCACTATAACCACCCATAGCATCTATTTCTCGCACAATTTGCCCTTTGGCAATGCCGCCCATTGCCGGGTTACAACTCATTTGGGCAATTGTTTGCAAGTTCATGGTTATGAGTAACACTTTGCTACCCATATTTGCAGCGGCAGCTGCTGCTTCACAACCGGCATGACCGGCACCGGCTACTATTAAGTCATAATTATCAAACATATTTTTTAAATCGTGTGTAAAATTACGATTCTGAGGTTTTATTCGAAGAAAAAGAATGTTTCACGTGAAACCTGCTTATTGTGGACATGCGAAATCCTGCACGGAGAATAGATTATTTGTCTTTCCAATATAAGAAACGCCAAGGCCAATTAATGTATATTTTGAGCTTAAAATTGCTTTCCTGTGTCCAAGTGATGGCAAATTCGCGTCTATTAATAAGATAATTATATCCATTAAAGGATCTTCATTACCATAAGCAACATTCTCACCACCACAATTTTTTAATCCAGTTGAGCCAAAACGTGTTTCAAATGTTCTCCCATCAGTAGAAGTATGACTAATTTTGGCACTTTTTAAACCAATATCATCTGCATGTGACTGTGCAATTTTTATAAGAGAAGGGCTTAAAATTAAATAAGGCAGTTTATTGAGCGAAATCAATTCTTTTTTGAGACTTTCAGCATAGCTTCCCCGAAGTCCGGGCTGGCTATTCAAAACTGGCACAATCACGCTATCCCAAAACATCCCAGGATTGCTCCTGCAATAATTTGTCCAGTAATATAATTCTTT
>JBDTAN010000262.1:0-4218 GCA_039924585.1 Chitinophagaceae bacterium
ATGAACACCAGGTGGAAGAAATAAAAAAATTGGCAAAAGAGGTGGGCGTAGACCAGATACGTTTTAAAACGGCACAGGTATATGATTATGAAAATGATCCGAATAATTTGATCCCGGAAAATGAAAAATACAGCCGTTATAAAAAAGATAAAAACGGTAAGATAAAAATTCGTAGTGGACAGAGTAATCATTGCTGGAAACTCTGGCATGCAAATGTGATCACCTGGGATGGAATGGTTGTACCTTGTTGTTTTGATAAAGATGCCATGCATCGCCTCGGAAATTTAAAAAACCAGTCTTTTAAAGAGATCTGGCACAATGATAACTATAAACAGTTTCGAAAAGAAATTTCTACAAGCCGCAAAAACATTGATATCTGCGCTAATTGCAGCGAAGGTTTGCAAGTGTGGGAAAGCTAAAATCAATTTCTTTGGAAAAATGTTAAATATAAAAATTTGACGATGCTACGACAGTCAATTTTTTTACAAATCCTATCTTCGTTTTTATGCAGTATAAAAACCGCAACAGGTTTCTTTCCCTGTTTTTTTTATTAATAATAATTGTTCCATATAAAAATTTTGCGCAGCCGAAATACGAATTTCGTGCAGCCTGGATTGCTTCCGTGGTGAACATTGACTGGCCATCCAAAAAAGGCTTATCTGTTGATGAACAAAAATCTTCTTTCATACAATTATTGGATTATTTAAAAGGTCTTGGCATGAATGCAGTGATCGTACAAATTCGTCCCGCAGCAGATGCATTTTATCCATCACCTTACGAACCCTGGAGTGAATACCTCACCGGAAAGCAAGGCGTAGCGCCAGTTCCGTATTATGATCCACTTTATTTCATGATAGAAGAAACGCATAAACGCGGCATGGAATTTCATGCATGGCTGAATCCATACCGCGCAGTTTTTAATGTGAACACTTCCAATATTTCGTCCAATCATATTACCAAACAACATCCGGAATGGTTCATCACGTATGGAACAACAAAATTTTTTAATCCCGGTTTGCCCGAAGTAGTTCAGTATGTGACTGGGGTCGTACGAGATATTGTAAAACGGTATGATATTGACGCCATTCATATGGATGACTATTTTTATCCATACAGGATTGCCGGGAAAGAATTCGCGGATAATGCGGCTTACCTGCAATATGGAAAACCACAAGGGCTTAATAAAGAGGATTGGAGAAGAAGTAATTGCGACAGTATTATTTTAAGCATACACAATGTAATTCTTGAAGAGAAACCATTGATAAAATTTGGCATAAGTCCATTCGGCGTTTGGCGCAATAAAAGTGTTGACACGGAAGGCAGTGATACACGTGCCGGGCAAACGAATTATGATGATTTGTATGCAGATATTTTATTATGGTTAAGAGAAGGCTGGATTGATTATGTAGTACCACAACTTTACTGGGAGATTAATCACAAATTGTGTGATTATGGTACGTTACTAGATTGGTGGGCCAATCATACGTATGGAAAAGATTTGTATATCGGTCATGGATTATACCGGGCCACGGAAAGTCCAACTGCAGCATGGAAAAGAAAAGATGAATTGCCGGAAGAAATACAAATGCTGCGAACTTATAAAGATGTACAGGGAAGTATTTATTTCAGTGCGAAAGATTTTTTGCCCAATCCAAACGGCTGGTGTGATAGCCTGCGAAATAATTATTATAAATACCCGGCGCTTATTCCGCCCATGGCTTGGATAGATACAATCGCACCTTTGCAACCTTCTATTTTAAAGATTAAAGAAAATAAAAAAGCTGCTGAACCTTCCTTTGATATTGACTGCAATGCGGGCAATAAACGGGAAACGGAAGAAGTAAAAAATATTGTTTTATATTTTTCAAATAATATAAATGATTTGGGAAAATTGCCCATGCAAATCCAGGCAGTTGACCGTAATTTTCAAACAACATTAACGCTACCTTTAACAACATTACCCGAAGATTCTAATGATTGCTATATCGCCATCAGCAGCGTGGACAGGCAAAATAATGAAAGTCCATTAAGTAAAGTCATGCATTTGATAAAAACGAAATCGGGCTGGCAGGTAAAGGAATAATCAAAAGCTATAAAGAATTTGTTTTTCATCTTTTAAATTATATCCAATTCGATTTCCTAATTAAATTACAAATTGGCCTTCCCAAATAAATCTGCCTTTATCTTTGTGATTGTATATGTATCTTTTACTTAAATAAAAATTATATGCCCGGTTTTGAATTTTGGGGAGACGAAGAACGCAAAGAAGTAAATGATGTACTGGAAACAGGCATCCTCATGCGCTATGGTTTTGATGGCCCGAGAAAGGGAATATGGAAAGCGAAAGAACTCGAAAATAAAATTCGCGAAGTCTTTGGCTGTAAATATGCACAACTTTTGAGTAGTGGCACCGCGGCATTAACCACGGCACTCGCGGCTTTGGGCGTTGGCGCTGGAGATGAAGTGATCATGCCGGCTTTTACTTTTGTCGCTAGTTTTGAAGCAATATTGAGTGTTGGTGCAATACCAGTTTTGGTTGATATTAATAAAACGCTCACGCTGGATCCTGCGGAAGTCGAAAAAGCCATAACGCCAAAAACAAAATGCATCATGCCAGTGCACATGTGCGGAAGTATGGCGGATATGGATGCACTTATACAAATTTGCACAGCACATAAATTATTTTTATTGGAAGATGCCTGCCAGAGTATTGGCGGTACATATCATGGGAAACACCTCGGAACCATCGGTGATGCAGGTACTTTTTCTTTTGATTTTGTAAAAACGATTACCTGTGGAGAAGGTGGTGTAGTGATGACGAACAATGAAAAAATTTATATCTCTGCTGATCAATTTACCGATCATGGCCATGATCATATAGGTAATGATCGCGGCGCAGAAACACATCCTTTTATGGGCTATAACTTTCGCATCAGCGAGTTGCATGCCGCCGTTGGCCTGGCACAAATAAAAAAATTGGATCAGATTCTTTCTATTCAAAGAAAGAATCATGGAATTCTTAAAAATGTTTTATCTAAAATTCCCGGCATTAGTTTCCGGGATATACCGGATGAACAAGGAGATAGTTGTACTTTTTTAAGCTGGTTTTTGCCTACGGAAGAAGCCACTAAAAAAACAGTTGATATATTGAAAAACGAAAATGCATTAGCCGGGAATTTTTATTGGTTTATCAATAACTGGCATTACCATAAAAAATGGGATCATTTGAAAAATGGCCATTCTTTATATCTTTTAAATGATGCGCAAAACCAGGCACTCCGTGATTTGCATACAAAGGATTTTTCCAAAAGCGATGCTATTTTATCACGTTGCATTTCTACCGCTATCAGCCTTAGCTGGAAAGAAAGTGACATCATTGCTAAAGGAGAAAAAATAGTAACTGCAGCAAAACAAGCTATGGAGAAAAAGGAATTTGCGTAAAACTGTTTAGTTTAGTTGGGTTTTAAATGCAGATTATTTTTTCCTTCCAGTGCATCACAGTATTGCACGGAGCCCAACCTGAATTTGATGGGAATGTTCGTAAATTTTTGAATAGCCAGTTCTTTTTTACAAAAGAATCCCATATTCTCTGTGTAAAAATTCCCAGGTACTTTCACCAGCGGAAATGCCGGGGCGGTATTAAAATAAATTTTTTTGGGGTATACAGTATCCCGGATATTTTGGGTCTTTCCAGAAATAATTATCAATGAAAAAACATTTATAAAAAAACAAATTTTTGGAATCATTCTCCTTATCATTTTCTTTGTAAATTTACGGCAAATTAGAAAGAAAGGTTTTTGCATTTGTTAAAATGCAAAAATCAAACAAAACATATTTCAAATCATTGTTTTTATAAAACCGGTTGAAAAGTATCATGGCATTATCGCAACATTTACAGCAAAAATTATTACAAAAATTATCTCCGCAGCAAATTCAGCTAATGAAATTGTTGCAGCTGCCTACGATTGCGCTGGAGCAGCGAATAAAAGAGGAAATGGAAACGAATCCTGCTCTTGAGGAAGGCATTGAAAATGAGGAAGAAACTGAGGAAGAAACTGAAAATTACGATGATGCGCCACTAGATACAGAAAATAATCAAAGAGATGATTTTAGCATCAGTGATTATATGGATGATGATGAGGGATTATCTTATAAACTCAAAATAAATAATAACAGTCCTGATGAAGAACGTAAAGAAATTCCGTTTTCTGTAGGTGT
>JBDTAN010000263.1:0-2916 GCA_039924585.1 Chitinophagaceae bacterium
GAATATAGTAAAAAAATTGGACTACAATTTATTCAAATGAAAATTGATCTTGAAAGATTTTTAATCAATAAGGTTGACCTGGTTTCTTTAAACGGAATGTCTAAATACATCAAGCCAACAGTAGATAGTGAAAAAAAATTGATTTATGCAAAGTAAGAATGGTAATGAAATTCGGCTGAAGCATATTTTAGATGCTCCATGCTTTTGCCGATGTTGCCACCGCCAAATTTCCAGGCCTTATAAATATTGAATTAACCAAAACTTCCCACATTCACAATTCATTTTCTTATAAAATTTTTTCGCACGTAACTTTATTTTCATAACTCTTAATCATTTGCTAATCTCTTTTCCCTTTCCTCATAAATCCGTAATTTTAAACAAAATAATTTCTTATGCAAATACAATTCAATACAGACAGCAACGTTAGCGTGCACGAAGGATTCAGCGAAAAACTGGAAACGATGCTTTCAGAAAAGTTAAGCAGATTCAGTGAACATATTACGCGCCTCGAAGTGCATTTGTCTGACGAAAACGGACCTAAAACCGGCGTGATGGATAAGAAGTGTATTATCGAAGCAAGGCATTCAGGAAGAGCGCCCATAGCTGTTTCAGCGATTGGTGATAATTACGAATTGGCGCTGAAAGGTGCGGTAGAAAAATTAATGGCTTCACTTACTACCATACAAGGAAAAATGAATGCACATTAAATCAATTCAGTAAAAGATATTAAAGAAAATTATTTAATTCCGCTCGTACTCATAAGTCAAATCACCCATGTGAAGTATAAGATGATTATTTGAAGGAATATATTCAACATAAACGCCTTGTGCAATTCCTGTTAGTTCAGTCTCTGAAATTTTCTTCATACTAATTTTATTTCCCAGGAAATTAAAAATATATTGGTCTGCACTATCGGGTAATTGCTTTAGTTCAATGCCCAGGCGATTGAATTGATCTATGCTTTCACCATCATCTGTTTCTGATCTTTTTAATACATTTCCTTCGCCATCATCAATTTTGTAAGTAATCCATTTTCCGGCAAATTTATCTCCCGAATGTGTTTTGCATGCACTCAATCCTGCAATGCCAGTTACTAAAAATAAAATTAAAAATAATTTCATGCTTCTATGAAAATAATAAAAGTAATTCAATTAAAATCCAGGTGCTTTATAATTTTTTAAAAAGTATTATTAAGACAAATAAGATTTGACAATAAAACTACATCACTTCATAATCTCCTTTATTGTCAATCGTAATGCAAGGGAGTTTTTTTGTTTTGTCGAAATAATCAAAAGCTGCTTTTAATTCCTTTGAAAAAACTTGCAGGTAAGGATAATCTTTCGTGGCCGTTGTAAAATATTCAACGCTTTTAGGGTTATCATATTTGATAGGAAAAATATGAACAGGAATAAAATCCTGCCCGTTATTTTTGGCCATGGTCGCCAAAATATAAATTTCTTCGATCTGCGGATCCAGCATAGGAATGCAGCCAACGGTCACACAACTTCCATGAATATAAATACCACCACCCAACCTGTTTGGATCGCCCAACACTTTATCAGATTCATTTGGGTAATTGATACCCAATGCTAAATGGTATTCACTGTTTGGATTAAATCGATTGATATAATAAAATCCTTCCGGCACCTGGAAATCGCCTTCCATTCTCTTTGGCCCGATGCTGCCCGCTAATGCACAGATCTTGTATGTTTTAAATAATGTAAAAGTATCAGCGCGTTTGCTTTTTACCCATACTTCCATTTGTCCATCATACTTAAAAGAACGAATATAAATCTGGGTGGCAGGCCATTGCAGGCCTTTTGTTTCGAATTGTTTTTTCAACGTATCTTCCTTCAACTGCATGGCATACGCTACGCGTGGAAATGATTGCTGGTATTGCACAAATGAATTCTGCGCTTTTGCAAGAGTGGAAGCGCCAAGTAAAAAGATAAGGATTAAATACTTTTGCATAACTGCGAAATTAATTAAATATAGTTTGAAGGAAGAATTGTATTGGTTAAAAAATTATCAACGTTGCTGTTAAAACGATCATTTTGGAAAGATATTGAAGAATGAAAAAATTTTACATTTCATTGAATAAAAATTCTTTTTATAAACGTCTTTTAAAAACCGGTAGCATTTCATTTTTCCAGGAGGAGAAATTATTTTCCACGATCTGCTTCCTTGCTTCTTTCATTAACCATTGATAAAAGCAAAGATTTTGCATACTCGCTATCTGTAATGCCAGTAATTCTTTCGCTGCAAATAAATGGCGCAGGTATGCTTTTGAATAATAATTACTGAAGTGATTCTGCAATCCTTCATCAATTGATGAAAAATCTTTTTCCCATTTTTTATTTTTAATATTGATCACGCCCTGCGTGGTAAATAACATTCCATTCCTTCCATTGCGCGTGGGCATCACGCAATCAAACATATCTATTCCCAGACTAATACATTCCAGCAAATTCCAGGGATTACCAACGCCCATTAAATAGCGCGGTTTTTCCAGGGGCAAATTTTCACAACAGAGCGCCGTAAATTCATACATCATTTCTTCTGGTTCGCCCACACTCAGTCCGCCAATAGCATTGCCCACCGCGTCTTTTTGCGCAATATATTCACAGGATATTTTGCGCAGGTCTGTAAACATGCCGCCCTGCACAATTGGAAATAAATTTTGCACCGTATCATATTTATTGCCCGTTTCTCCAAAACGCGTAAAGCACCTGTCCAGCCAGCGATGTGTGAGTTCCATGCTTTTTTGAGTCGCGCGGTATTCAGATGGATAAGGCGTGCATTCATCAAAAGCCATCATAATATCTGCGCCAATACTACGCTGAATATCCATCACTTTCTCCGGTGTAAATAAATGCCTGCTTCCATCTAAATGTGACTGGAACCAAACACCTTCTT
>JBDTAN010000264.1:0-3055 GCA_039924585.1 Chitinophagaceae bacterium
GTATTTTGATGAAGAAAAACTGGAAGGTTGTTGTATGCTGGTTCCCATGGAGAATGGCACTATACAATTAAGGCAAATGGCCGTGATTTCCGGGTTACAGGGAAAAGGCATTGGCAGAACGATCATACAGTTTGCTGAAAACCTGGCGCGGGATAGGGGATTCAAAAAAATAATCATGCATGCACGCGATACAGCCGTTGGTTTTTATCAGAAACAAGGCTATGAAAAACAAGGGGAAATGTTTACGGAAGTATCTATTCCGCATTTTGTGATGGAAAAAAGTATTCGTAATTTCTAGGCAACTGCTATTTTTTCACGCACCAATGCACGCACACTTTCTTTGAGGGCATCGTTCATCTGGTCCTTTGGAACCAGGAAAAAGGATTTGGAAGAAAAGTAAAAATGAAAGAAATTAGGACTTTCAGCCATTTTGGTAAATTTCTCCCAGGGCCATTCCACTTCACCACGATCATTCTCCAGTCGGACCATATTTTCCAGGAAATAGATGATAAAACTTTCTTTAAAAGCGGGCGCTTTTTTATATACAGAATAAGGTAGGATATACCAGATAGAAAGTATAAACATCATCCAGATAAAAGAGCCTAATAAAAAAGGTTCCGGCCTGATTTTCCCAAAAATATACATTAGTGCAGTAGCGATATCGAAAATGAGAATGATGACGAGCAATATCCTGATTTCTTTTTGCCAAAAAAAATGATAGCGAAGGCCCTGCATTACTTTCCCCTTATTGTATGAAAAACTAAAACTCATAGTTGGTGGATCTGCCGTTTCAAATAAAACAAGCCTGTTACTATTAGCAAATAACGCAAAACTGATTAATAATCGTGGTAAAAATTAAACAGGTTAGTTTTTATGCCAAAATTCACAAATGCATTTGAATTTGTAATATTTGGGGAGTCGCGCCTGCGGTAAACGAAATCTGCCTGCAAGCTCAAGCCATTTTTCGGATTGATCAAATAACCCAGGGATAACTGGTTATAAAAGTATTTATTTTTTATGCCTTGTAATGTTTTACTACCATAAACAGGAACGCCATCTTCACCTCCCCAGAGGTCTTCGCCATTGTTATAGGGAAGTCCAGGATTTTCACCCCGAATGGTAAAAATGTTTTCCAGCATGCCATACCAGCGTTTATTATGGTATTGCAGTAACGAAATAAATTCATAGAAATTGGCATTAAACGGATCCGCGAGTGTTTGATTCTGATTTGTATAATTCAAGCCTGTTTTATCAAAGCCATGACCATAAGTGTAAGGACGCACGCCATTCCATTCAAAGCGGTAGGAAAGATTTTTTACGTCGAACAAGTCCTCATTATAAATGCCGAGTTGTAATGCATATTTATTACCATAATGATTTTCATGGCGCTGCAACGAAGCGGTGAGATTTAAATCATCCAGGCCAATTTGTCCATACAGAAAACCTTTGTTATAAATTTTATATTTTAATGTAATGCCAATAAATGCGTTGTCCGGTGAACCGATCGCAAATTCCAGCGGCCGCATAAAGATCAATGGATTCAGGTATTGTACATCAAAACCCCGGTGAAGCCCGGTGTCTTTTGCAAACCAAATTACATTATCATATAAACCCATTTGAAATTTTTTGGAAAAATTGATGCCCAGGTAATGCATTACGCTATATTTTTCCTGTTCATTTCCATCTATGATATAGCGGGGGTTGCGGTACTTATTATAAATTACATTATAAGTAAGCTTCCAGTATTTAGCCTGCAAACGGATATAGGGCGCATTGGCGGCATTGTCTGAAAGCAATAAACTACGATAACCATCGCCGATAAAATTTTTCCCGTAGCCGGCAGCAATCACTACGTGTTTGCCCGCGAGGTAGGTGATGTTCCCGGTAATTTGAGATAATGAATAACCGCCGCCCGATTGAGGATGACCTTTACCAACGCCCGGTAAATATTGCTGGTTGGAATCAATATAATTTTGAATATACGCCGGGAACTGGCTATAACCAGCCAAAAAACCAATAGAATAAGATAACTTATCATTGTAAACGCCCTGCAATCGCAAACCGCCAACATATTGAGCGATCGTATTTGCAGTATCCCTGTTTTGCCAGCCAATAGTTGCATCTACATAAGGATCGATTGTAAGAACACCTTTCTTTCCCGGAATTTGTATCCAGTTATCATTTCCCAGGTTTTTGAAAAAATAGCCGGAACTGTTTTTAGCATTTAAAGCAAAAACACTGTCGGTAATATCAGTGCCAATGTTTAAATACGGTTTCATTTCCAGCCAGTTGATAGAACGGAACCCAGTGAAAATGGATGTGTCTGACATGAGCGTCAGGTCATTGAAACGGCTTTGAACCAATGGTGTACGTGGAACCTGCTGGCTGAAGGCTTTGCCCGAGGCAGCAAAAAAGCATAAGATCAGTAAGCGTTTTATCATTGTTATTCTTTGAATATATACTGTAATATTATTTATTGTTAAAGAATGTGTTCATGCTAATAATCGTATGAGATTTTCCGGAAAGACATGCGGATACCTATATAAAAAATCCTGTCCTGATATAAAAAGTCTTTACTCTTTTCATTCCGGAAAGTAGCGCCGGCTTCGATCCGCATATTAGTTACGGGGTTTAGAATATAAGCCAGTTTCAAATCTGCAAAAACAATATTGGTTTTTAATCCCTGCAAAAGTTGCCCATTGCCATCAACGGAGGCTGTGGAAACCGGTTTGAAAATATCATGGCCATAATTCAGCGAATCATTGGCGTCTGCTCCATATTGTGCATAAAATGTTTCCAACCTAATACTTACTCTTTTGTACAAATAATCTGCCTTAAACAGGCCTTCCCGGAAGTTGGCCCCAAGTGCATGTGCCAACGGCTGGTTATTGTTCGCATAATTTGTATTCACTGTATTCGTTGCATACATATAAGGAGCGGCCATATTGAATTCAAGCAAAGTATTCAGATTTTCTACACCAAATGTATTCCCGGAGCGGATACCACCCTGGATGGCGTATTCATTTGTAGAGGAAGTTCCGGTTTTTGAATGTTG
>JBDTAN010000265.1:0-3617 GCA_039924585.1 Chitinophagaceae bacterium
TGAAATCAGGTTATGATCATATCATGATTGATGATGGCTGGCAGGGCGGCCGGGATAATAAAAATAATATGATTCCTGATCCACAAAAATTTCCTTCGGGTATAAAAGCGTTGGCGGATTTTGTACATTCAAAAGGAATTCAACTGGGCATTTATTCTGATGCTTCACAACTAACCTGCGCGGGTTACACAGCAAGTTTAGGTTTTGAAGATCAGGATGCAAAAACATTTGCTTCCTGGGGAATTGATTATTTAAAATATGATTATTGCGGTGCCCCGGAAGATTCCAATACAGCGAAGATCCGCTATAAAAAAATGGCCAATGCATTGCGCAACAGCGGTCGTAAAATCGTTTTCAGTATATGTGAATGGGGCGGTCGGCAACCCTGGTTTTGGGCGGCGAATGCGGGGGGACAATTATGGCGAACAACAAGTGATGTTAGGGATTCCTGGAAAAGTCTTATGTACAACCTTGACATTAATGCAAACCTTGAAAGCCACGCCGGACCCGGACATTGGAATGATCCGGATATGCTGATTGTTGGACTGCGTGGAAGCAAAGGCCCTGCAGGTGATAATGGAGGAAATGGTTGTAATGATATCGAATACCAAAGCAATATGAGCCTTTGGTGTATTATGACTTCGCCATTGATTGCCACAAATGATGTGCGGAATATGAATGATGAAACAAAAAGAATTTTGATGAATGAAGAAGCAATTGCTATTGACCAGGATGCGTTGGGAAAACAAGGTCTACGAAAAATAAACACGAAAATTTGGAATGTCTTTTTGAAGCCATTGGAAAATGGTGATTATGCCATTGCCATTTTAAACAGGAGTGATGAAGCAAAAACTACAGATATAAATTTAAGCGATTTAGGCCTGGATGGAAAATATGAAATCAGGGACACATGGCAACATACAGTTGTTGGAAATTCAAAAAATTATAAAGGCAATGTGCTTAGCCATGAAACCAAATTGCTGAGGTTGAAAAAAATTTAATGAAAATTCCCGTTGAGAATTTTAACACCAATAAATGATACTATTGCATTTCAAAGACAATCATTTATTTTGGAAAAGCAGAATAGTTTCTATTTAGAAATTTCAAAATTTAGTAATTACTTTGTAATAACAAATAAATCATGGAACTTCCTGTAATAAATATTGGTAATTCAAAAGGAATCCGGCTTTCCAAAACGATTCTTGAAAAATATAGCATCGGGGACAAAATTGAATTGGTACTTGAGAAAAACCATATCATTTTGAAACCCAGGAAAGAACCCAGGAAAAATTGGGAAAAAGCATTTAAAAAAATGCATATAAATGGCGATGACAAATTGCTCATTGACGATGTTTTTGACGATGAAACATTTGAAGAATGGAGCAAATAAATCAATATACAATCGTGTTGGTTAACCTTGATCCAACAATGGGAAGCGAAATGAAAAAAATGAGGCCCTGCATTGTGATTTCGCCCGATGAAATGAATAAATATTTGCAAACAATTGTAATTGCACCCATTACAAGCAGCTCAAAACCTTATCCTACAAGAGTAGCAATAAATCATCATGCTAAAAAAAGTTGGATTGCAATTGATCAAATACGCACCATTGACAGGTTACGAATTGTTAAGCATTTTGAAGCATTGACAGTTAACGAAATTGAGCAAGTTAAAAATGTTATTAAAGAAACATTTGTTGATTAAAAAAAATAAACCTGAGGCGTTTTTTATCACTTAGAGATTTCTATCAATAAAATCAACTCAATCTTGAACTCACCAATTTCACAAACTCGTTTCGTGTAGTATGCTGTTCAAATTCACCATAAAACGCAGAAGTAGTCGTCACTGAATTTTGTTTTTGTACCCCGCGCATCATCATGCATAAATGTTTGGCTTCGATCACCACCGCCACACCAAGCGGGTTCAGCGATTCTTTAATGGCTTCCAAAATTTGTGTAGTAAGTCTTTCCTGCACCTGCAGGCGCTGGGAAAATGCATCCACTACACGCGCCAGTTTGCTTAAGCCGGTTATCCAGCCATTGGGAATATAGGCAATATGCGCTTTGCCAAAAAATGGTAACAAATGATGCTCACACATGCTGTATAATTCGATATCTTTCACGATAACCATTTCACTTACATTTTCATGAAATTTTGCAGAATTCAATATGTCCACAGCATTTGTTTGATAACCCTTGGTACAAAACTGCATTGCTTTCGCCAGCCGCTCGGGTGTTTTTAATAAGCCTTCTCGCTCCGCATCTTCCCCGAGCAATGAAATAATATCCCTGTATTTTTCCTTTAAACCTTCGGTGGTTGCCTCGTCGTAAAATTCTTCTTTTCGATATGCCATATATGTTTTTAAAATTTATGCAGGAAATTCTACGAAATTCCTTTCTGTTTCGTAAAGCCTGATCGTTAACTGTAATTCCTTATCTACGTGATTTCGCAATATTTGGTAAATGACTTTTGAAATATTTTCTGCTGTGGGATTCAAACTTTTAAATTCGGCCACATCGAGGTTTAAATTTTTATGATCGAACTTTTCAAGCACTTCTTTTTTGATGAGCGTGCTTAATTCTTTCATGTCCATCAAATAACCTGTTTCTTCATTCGCCACGCCAACTAATTTTACAACGAGTTCATAGTTATGCCCATGATAATTCGGGTTATTACATTTACCAAAAACTGATTGATTTTTTTCTTCGGTCCAGTTTGGATTGTTTAGCCTGTGCGCTGCATTAAAATGCTCTCTCCGAAAGACCGCTATCTTTTCACTCATAGTTGCAAGATACTTTTTTTATAAAATGATATTAAGAATGGTTCGTTTTTAATTGCCGAAATATTCAACACATATACGTGGTGTTTCAAAAATTTTAACACAATGCAAAAAAACATTTTCAGGAAGATGTGGCTTTAATTCTCCCCAAATTGCAATGGCTAAATTTTCAGTACTGCACATTTTATCTTTTAAAAAGGGAACATCTAAATTCAGGTTTTTATGATCCAATGGATCAATCACATATTGCAGGATCAATACTTTTAATTTTTTTACATCCATTAAAAAACCCGTATCCGAATTCACTTCTCCTTTTACCGTAATATATAGATTAAAATTATGCCCATGCCAGTTGTCATTGGCACATTCACCAAAAACAGCTTCATTTTTTTCAGAACTCCACTGCGGATTATATAATTTATGCGCGGCATTAAAATGTTCCAGCCTGGTCAGGTAAACCATATTGAAAACAATAATTTTTGCAAAGTTACATGATAAAATGACGCTTCAAAAATGCTTCTCTTTGAACTTTTTACCACTCATATAATTTACAGCTACAATTTTTTGAAAATAAAACGAACTTTGCCCGAATGAATGTACTTGTAACGGCTGCTACGGAGAATGAATGGCGGGAAGCTTATCATATTGTGCATCACAGCGATCATCCAATGAAAGCGCATGTGAAATTTCATGTTTCTGGCGTGGGAATCCCGGCGGCAATGTTTTCTATTATGCATGAAATTGAAAAACAAAAACCGGCGCTGATTATCCAGGTGGGTATAGCAGGTTGTTTCGATATTTATGAAAATGTCAATCAAACTTTTGTCATCAAGAATGA
>JBDTAN010000266.1:0-5651 GCA_039924585.1 Chitinophagaceae bacterium
ACATCATGTGAATTTCCGTTATTTCTCAGATGGTTCAGTCGGAATAAGTCTCGATGAAACTACAACTCCGGAGGATCTGAATAATATTGCCAAAGTATTTGAACTGGCCACGAAAAAAAATACACCGGAAATTTCCAATAAAGCTTTGGAAGAAAAAAACCTGGTGATTCCTTCAGAGTTATTACGCGATACGCCATATCTCACACATCCTGTTTTTAATATTCATCATAGTGAAACACAGATGATGCGTTATTTAAAACAACTGGAGAATAAAGATCTTTCTTTAAATACAAGTATGATTTCACTCGGCAGTTGTACAATGAAATTAAATGCAGCCAGTGAAATGATTCCTGTAAGCTGGAGTCATTGGGCAAATATGCATCCGTTCACTCCTTTATCACAATGTGAAGGATACACTTTACTCGTGGAGCAATTGAGTGATTATTTATGCCAAATCACCGGATTCGCCGCTTGCAGCCTCCAGCCTAATAGTGGTGCACAGGGCGAGTTTGCGGGATTGAATACGATCATGGGTTATCATAAAAGCAAAGGCCATGCACATAGAAATGTTGTCCTTATTCCTATTTCTGCACATGGTACGAATCCCGCTTCAGCAATTTTAGCAGGCATGAAAGTAGTGGTTGTAAAAAGTGATGCGGATGGATATATTGATGTGGATGATCTTACAGCGAAAGCGGAATTACATAAAGATAATCTCGCTGGCTTAATGGTTACTTATCCATCAACGCACGGCGTGTTTGAAGAAAGCATAAAAGACATTTGCACAACCATTCACACAAATGGCGGCCTCGTATATATGGATGGTGCGAATATGAATGCGCAGGTTGGCCTTACTTCTCCCGCGAATATCGGGGCTGATGTTTGCCACCTGAATTTACATAAAACTTTTTCAATTCCCCATGGTGGTGGCGGCCCGGGCATGGGGCCGATTTGTTGCACAGAAGCACTAAAACCATTTTTACCCGGCCATGTTTTTTTAGAAGAAAAAAATGAGCATGCTGCATCAGCCATTAGTGCAGCGCCATATGGAAGTGCCAGTATTTTATTGATCTCTTATGGCTATATCCGTATGTTGGGTGAGAAAGGAATTCGTATGGCAACTGAATACGCGATCCTGAATGCCAACTATATGAAAGCGAGATTAGAGAAGTATTATAAAATTTTATTTACCGGAAAAAATGGGACTTGTGCGCACGAATTTATCGTGGATCTACGACCTTTCAAACTAACTGCGGGAATTGAAGCAGAAGATGTTGCGAAAAGATTAATTGATTACGGATTTCATGCACCCACAATGAGTTTCCCTGTTCCAGGAACGATCATGATCGAACCAACGGAGAGTGAAGATAAAGCAGAACTGGATCGTTTTTGTGACGCAATGATCGGCATATATGAAGAGATCAAAGAGATAGAAGAAAATAAAGTTGACCGCAAGGATAATGTTTTAAAAAATGCACCTCATACGCAAGCGATTGTTTGTGCGGACGAATGGAGTCATCCATATTCAAGGCAGTTTGCGGCTTTCCCTTTATATTATGTTACTCAAAATAAATTCTGGCCATCCGTTGCAAGAATAAATAATACTTATGGCGACCGCAATCTTATTTGCACTTGTGAACCAATGGAATCTTACGAGGAATAATTTCGTTTTATTTTATACAAAAAAAATCCGCATCAAAAATGAAGCGGATTTTTTTTATATGAAAAATGTATTAATCAAATAACTGACTTTCGCCTGCTTTTACATCCTGCACATTTAAAACTTCTGTAGTAGTACCAGTTGCACTTATAATCATTGCTATAACCCGGCAATTCGCTGTGTTGTAACCAGTCAAATTAAAGCTTACTGTTTTATTATACGAAACATTGTTGATGGTTGTGGAAGCAGATGGCACATCATCACCTTTTATATCAGTCGCATACAAACGAAGAACGCCATCATTTCTCCAGCTAAATAAATCAGAATTTTGCCATAGCGGACTTGTTGGAGGTACATATTGTGAATGATAATAATAATTATGTTGTGTACTTAACAATCCATCTTCTACGAGCATGATAGCCAGTTTGATTGTAGAACCGGAATAATCAGAAGAAAATCCTGTTGTAACTTTCGCGCTTAATGTATTACCACTTAAGGTTGTTTCAATTTGCAATCCTGCATTAGCGGATTTTGACAAAGCATTTGGTACAGATTGAATTACTTTAAACTGATCGGTCACCGTTTTTCTATTTACAAATGCAGTTGGAAAGCCCTGGAAATTTGGAACAAGATTTTCAATATCGTTTGCATAGGATGTTCCAAACGGATCATTTGCGGCATTGCCTACATCATCGTGTACTGCAGCAAAAATTACTCGTGGATCTGCAGCGCGCATGGAATCAAGGTTCCAGGCCATTAGCGGACACCAGCCGCACCAGGCGCCTGTGAAATCTTCTACATAAACTTTACGTGTAAAACTTATAGCAGATGCCTTGACGGTTATTGTAACGGAATTACTGGTTAAACTATTTAATGAAGCAGTAAAGTCAAAACTGCCTTCTACAGTAGAAGTGAATGAAGAGCCGCTAATCTTATTTCCATCCTGATAAATACTGCATGTTGCAGTAACATCATTACCATTATTATCTTTGACCAAAAACGATGTCTTATCTATACCATCATTTTTAATGGTTGTTTTACTTGCAGTTAAAGTGATTGAAGTCACAGGTCCGGGACCAGGATTGGGTGTATCCGATTTAGAGCAAGACACCAGGGACATACTTACGATAAAGCTAATTAAAGCTGCATACAGGAATTTCATTTTCATTGTTGTTGATTGTTTATGTTGTTTAAAATATTTTAAAAATTGTACGTATAACCTAGTGTGAAACCCATATAAGACGGCACATAGCGGCAAACACCACCAACACATAACAGGCCGGCGCGTTGTTTACTGAAACTTACCATAAACCTTTGTGCATTCGCAGAATAACTTCCACCTAAATTATAATAATGAATTTTCGCTGTTTGATAATCTGTAAGGTCTGTGGCAAAAAATGAAAACTTACCATACGAATATTCAGCCAAAGCAGCCGCCCAGTTTTTTTCTTCAAGCTTATTCCACATATGCTGCAACTCAGTACGCAAAGCACTCTTAGCGCTTAACTTAAATAAGAAATCAGTCGCAAGTATTTTTGTTTTTACTGCATAAGCACCTTGCTGCAAATTATATTGACTAATAAATGCAACAGTTCCTTTCACCGTTTTGCTCAACTTCTTTTCAATAGTTACATTGATATCCGTGTATTGTTTTTGTCCTCCAAAATCAATAAATTTTGCTTTGAATGATTCGCCCGGTGTAAAGTTTGCATAAAATAAATCTTTATACATGGAGCCGTTTAAAAAAACAGAAGTACCATATTTACCGCCGAGTGATGTACCTTTTTTGAATAAATAATTAATACCTAATTGTCCGCCGATCTCGTGTTTATTTTCACAAACTGCCGGATAAATACTGCTTACTAACCAGGTATGTTGTTTCGTAAGTGAGGGTAAATAATTCAGGTTATTATTGATATCATCAACGCCATAATCTGCTTTTAGCGCAGCCAGTTCCAGGCGTCGGAAATCGAGATTGATACCCAATCCATTTTTGAAATTATAACTTTGAGAAATAAGTAATGCAGAACCCGGCTGGAAAATATATGATGGAATGTACGCTACGGGTGAGTGATGCATATATTCAGCATTCAATAAATAATTTCCTGCAGAGAAATTAATTCTACCCGCCCAGGCAGTTACATTTTTATCATGCGGAACGTCAGTATAGGCAAGGCTGTCCTGGTTGATGAATAAAAAACTTCCACCAACTTTTAATGAAATATGATGGTTTTCATCCTGCTTATTGAAAAGTAATATATCTGCATCAGCACCGCCTATTTTACTATCACTGTATTTAAAATAATAGCGTTGCTGGCCATAAAAAGCTTTTACCTGCACATTTTTAAAAGGATTTGCACGAACATGTATTCCGCGAATTGTATTATCAATGCCAAGTTGCCTGTCTTCATATGTCCGGAATATTAATCCATTTCCAAACTGATCATAAAATGTTCCCACAGTAACATCGAATTTTGCTGAACGAAATCCCGCGTAATAATGGGTAAGATCCACTTTGGTTTTATAGTCAGGAGTAAATTTTGTGTAACCTTGTAAAGCCGGCAAATAGGCTTCTGCCTGCACACCGGCAATTATTTTTTTATAACTATAATTCACTGTAACGTAAGAATTGGATGCATATCTTTTTTGTGGCAACGCAATTCCTGAATTAAGGTTTGAAAAATAATATTGGTGTTGTGTTTCTATGCCGCCGCCAAAATTTTTGAGCGAATAAAAATGTGTGGTGTCCTGTGCAGATGTGTGAAAGGAAAAGAAAAAGATTGCAATGATTGCTGAAGAGATTTGTTTTGCTTTTGATAAAAAAAAATTCATTTATTATAGGAATTTAAATATGAAAACAATTCAACTTCTTCGCCCGGATTGTAACCTTGTATTCTGCGAATGATCTTACCATCTTTGTCAATTACTATGGCATAAGGAATAGCGCTGATATTCAAAGCGCGTTTCAGGTTTTGATTATCATCCAGGTAAATGTTGAATTCCCATCCGCTGGCATTGGCGATGGATTGCACAGAACCTGTACTCCTGCTATCATCAATGGAAATGGCAATTAATTTCGCACCCGTTTTTTTAAAATCATCCCACTCATCACTGATGGCTTCCAGTTCCTGCCTGCATGGTTTACACCAGGTTGCCCAAAAACTAATAACTGTTAGTGATGAACTATCACGTAAAGTTGTAGTTTGAATATCCTGGCCTCGTAAATTTTTAATTTGAACATCCGGTAAAACATCCTGTGCAGAAAGTACATTTACTAAAAGAATAAAAACAAAAAGAGAGAACAGTTTTTTCATATAAGACAATTGGAGGCTATAAACGCTTCATTAAAAATTTTATTACAAATAAATCAATTTTTTACAAAATAATGACGGCTTTGAAGACTGTGAAATTATATGCGTTTATAAATGAAGCGGGCAAATTTATCATGCTTAAAAATATAAGCAAAATTATTTTTCTGTGGTATGGGTACGAAAGTCTTCTTTTTAAAGAATATTGAAAGGATTCAATACAAAATCAAAGAAATTAAAATATTTTAATTATTCATGCCCCTCCGTTTGATGGGCATTACCTGACCCTGGAACAGTATATGGGCCTTTCCATGTAGTCATCAGTAATAAGATTAAAAAAAGAATAATAACACTTGCAAAAAATGGCATAAAAAATTTACGCAAACTGTTGGTATCAAATTGTTGACTGCTCATATAATTATTTTCGCTGCTAAATTAAATAGAATTTACAAATTAAAAAAAAACTTCAGGATTTAATTGTGTAACGCATCAATCTCAATACGAGATCCGGATCCGGCGAATTACTCAACCAGGTATTTTTTTGTGATTCCGCACACACACCTGGGTAGTCTGCTTCCGAATTATAAAAATGATGAATAAGCTGGAAATGCAGGTGTGGCGGCCAATTGCCATTTTCCTGTTCATTCCCGGTGGTTGCCAGTAATGACCCTGCAGCAAAATAT
>JBDTAN010000267.1:0-3520 GCA_039924585.1 Chitinophagaceae bacterium
CAACTACGATCAGCGGATGCAGCGCATTTGCACTTCATTGTCAAAGGCTGGATATGATGTGCTTCTTGTTGGCAGAAAAATGAAAAATTCCATACCACTTGAAAAGCAATCTTTCACTCAAAAAAGAGTGTATTGTTTTTTTGCAACAGGCATTTTATTTTATGCAGAATATAATTGGAGATTATTTTTTTGGTTATTTTTTAAAAAAATGGATGCAGTTTGCGCCATTGACCTCGATACAATTTTGTCGGTTTATTTTGCAACTGCAATTCGTGGTAAAAAAAGAATATATGATGCACATGAATTATTTACCGAGCAAAAAGAAATTATAACGCGGCCGGCCGTACATCTCGCCTGGCGGGCGATTGAACGGTTTGCAGTGCCGAAATTTCCGAATGGATATACGGTGAATGATTTTATTATACAGGAATTAAAAGAACGGTATAAAGTAAATTATGGCCTCGTGCGTAACCTGCCGAAATTCATCGAATTGCCCACTGAAAAATTTACAAACAAAAAAGAAAAATTCTTCATTTACCAGGGTGCTGTTAATGAAGGCAGAGGTTTTGAAACATTAATTCCGGCGATGAAAGAAGTGAACTGTACACTTCGCATTTTCGGCCAGGGAAATTTTTTTAACCAGGCTCAAAAAATTATCAGTGAACATCAACTTGAAGGAAAAGTAATTCTTGAAGGACCAGTTTTACCAACTGAATTAAAAAAAATTACGCCTCAGGCATTTCTCGGAATTATGCTTTTTGAGAATGAAGGTATGAATCAGTACCAGTCTTTGAGCAACCGTTTCTTTGATTACATCATGGCAGGTATACCGCAATTATGTGTGGCATACCCGGAGTATAAAAAAATAAATGATCAATTCCATATTGCGTATATGATTGACGATACGAATATTCAATCTATCGCAAATGCCCTGAATGCAATAGTTTCAGATGATACTGGTTATGAAGAAATCAAAAAGAATTGTATGATTGCCCGACAGGATTTAAATTGGGAAAAGGAGGAAAAGAAACTGGAAGAATTGTATATTCAATTTTTCAAAGATTGATGTAATTTGAAAAAAGTATCTTGAAATATTAATAGTACCCTGGACAAAAATTTACATATCATTTGCCTTGATGTGCCATTCCCTGTTAATTATGGAGGCGTGTATGACCTTTTTTATAAATTGGTCGCGTTGAAATCATTGGGTGTTTTCATTCATTTGCATTGCTTTGATAATGGCCGGGAACCACAAGCTGAGTTGGATAAATATTGTGCGGAAGTACATTATTATGCGCGGGATACAGGTGCAAGAAGCTTATCACTGCGCTTACCTTATATCGTGAAAAGTCGCAGGAATGCGGAATTGCGCAAGCGATTATTGAAAGATGATTTTCCCATTTTAATGGAAGGCACACATTGCACCTGGCTGCTAAATGATGAAGCATTTAAAGCACGCAAAAAATTTGTTCGCCTGCACAATGTGGAGCATTTATATTATTATAAACTATTCAAGTGTACCAATGGAATTCAAAAAAAATTGTATTACTGGTGGGAATCCAAATTACTGAAAAGTTATGAAAATAAAATCATCAGTAAGGCCAATGCATTTTGGGCGGTGACGGGAAAAGACGCTGAGTATATTCGCAATGAATTTTCCTGTAAATCTGTTTTTTTCCTGCCTTTATTTTTGCCTGGATGGAAAGTGTGCAGTAAAGAAGGTATAGGCCAGTATTGTTTGTATCATGGAAATCTCAGCGTGGCAGAAAATGAATTTGCTGCGGCCTGGCTGATAAAAAATATATTTAAAAAATCAGCTATTCGTTTAATTATTGCGGGCAAAAATCCATCAAAAAAATTACGCGCACTTACGCGTAAATATAAAAATATAGAACTGATTCCAAATCCTACGGAAAGTAAAATGGAATCATTAATTGCTGATGCGCATATACATGTGTTGCCATCTTTCAATAGCACGGGCATTAAACTTAAATTATTAAATGCTTTATACAATGGCCGGCACTGCGTTGTAAACAGTGAAATGGCCGATAACACCGGGCTTGATGAACTGACTCATATTAAAAAAACTGCTTCTGGTATGAAACAATTAATTGAACAAATGTACTACCAACCTTTTTTATTATCAGAAATTAAAACACGGAAAAAATTGCTGGAAGCGATGTTTGATAATAATAAAAATGCGGAGCAGGTCGTCGAATGGATCTGGGGAGAAAATGTAACCGTATAAAATTTCATCCAATTAAATTTCCGCCACAACTGCACTGTCAAATACCTGGTTTCTTTCTGTTTTTAATAAGCGCGAAGGATATTTATTGATAATAGGAAAATCATGCGTGGCCATGATGATTGTGGTACTGTATGTTTTAGAAATTTGAAGTAATAACTGCATCAGCTCATCACTTGTTTCCGGGTCAAGATTTCCTGTCGGTTCATCTGCAAGAATTAATTTCGGAGAATTCAAGAGCGCTCGTGCTATATCCACGCGTTGTTGTTCGCCACCACTCATTTCAAAAGGCATTTTAAAACCCTTGCTTTTGAGGCCAACTTTATCCAGTACTTCATTGATCTTTTCATCCATCAATTTTTCATCCTTCCAGCCGGTGGCTTTTAAAACGAAGCGAAGATTTTGATGCACGTTCCTGTCTGTCAATAATTGAAAATCCTGGAAAACCACGCCCAAGTTGCGTCTCAGGAAAGGAACTTTTTTCCAGTTCATTTCTTTCAGGTTAAAACCGGCGACCATGCCTTCACCTTCCCGCAATTCCAATTCACCATATAAAGTTTTCAAAAGACTGCTTTTACCAGTTCCTGTTTTACCCACGAGGTACACAAATTCACCTTTCTCAACGGTAAAATTTACATCCTGCAAGATCAGGTTGCTGCCCTGGTAAATATTGGCGTGGCTTAAACTTACAACAGCTTCACTCATACAATTGATTTTGTCAAATGTATAGTTTACGCGTTGAGTTTCCCTGTGCAGGGAAAATTTTTACCGATTTTTTAAAATAAATTTGGATAACTAAAAAATTAGTTTAGCTTTGACTAAAGTTTTAGTTATATAGAAAAATTGTCAGGATGAAAACACTCACAAAAGCAGAAGAACAGATCATGCAGGCTTTATGGAAAATTAAAAAAGGTTTTTTAAAAGACATCGTGGAAGCGATGCCAATACCCAAACCACATCATAATACGGTTGCCACTTTGCTGAAAATTCTTATTGAAAAAAAATTTGTAGAGACGGAAACTTTTGGACGCATGTATGAATATGCACCATTGGTAAGCAAACCCGCATATTCTAAAAATAGTTTGAATGGATTGATAAAAGGTTATTTCGGTGGTTCATTTAGCAGCGCAGTTTCTTTTCTTGTACAGGAAAATAAACTCAGCGTGGAAGACCTGGAATTATTGGTTTCACAATTGAAAAAATCAAAACCATAAATTATGGAAACTATTTTTTTATACCCACTAAAAGTGATTATCTGTTCGGCCATTTTATTTA
>JBDTAN010000268.1:0-2616 GCA_039924585.1 Chitinophagaceae bacterium
TGCTCTAAAAATTCATACGCGGTAAAGACCTTCAATTTTTTAAAGATGGGTACAAAGCTGATGCTGATCACGATCATCGCGAGCGGCAGACCAAAATAATATTGCACAAATCGCATTCCATCAGTGAAAGCTTGTCCGGGTGCAGATAAAAAAGTAATAGCGCTGGCCTGTGTTCCCATGATACTAAAAAGTACCATATACCAGGGCAAAGAACGGTTGCTGAGAAAATAACCATCGAGGTTTTTTGATGTACGGCTTTTATACATGCCGTACACAACAATGATGGTGAGTGTGCAGAATAAAACGATCCAGTCAAAACTGCTCATGAAAAGTATTTAGTGAACCATAGAAAAAATAAGATGAGCATTCCTAAAAAAAGAATCAGCGCAATGTACCAGCGCATCCAGGTTTTTTTAGCAGAAGCTCTTTTATTATCCATGGAAAAATAATTTAAGTGAACTTAGTTCAATCACTTTCATTCATTCACAATTTTATTTTAAAATGATCATTTATTTTTTGGCATTGCAATAAGGTTGGCAAATAATTTAAATGCGCCATCTAATCCGGCCGGTAATTCCCGGAAAAACACGAGGCTTGCATACGCAAAATTTCCTTTGCCAAAAGGCGTAATAATAAGGCTGCCATTGCTTTCTGGCTCATCCGCATCATGCATACCAAAAATAGCTTCATAATGCGAATCAACTTTCTCTGCCTGGTAAATACTGCGTTCCTGGATCCAGCCGTCAAAATCTTTTGGCAAAATTTTATTGGGGAAATTCATCACATCATGTTGTGGCAATAAAAATTTCACATCTGCATTTTCATCTGTAACTCTTGTACGGCTAATAGTAAAAGGATAAGGTCCGATTGCAAAAGGCACACCTGATAATTGATTATTGGTATTGTATTGAACAATTAAATTTCCACCTTCTTTCACAAATTGCATAAGCACATCATATTTCCCCGGGAGCCAATCCAGCACGTTGTACGCACGAACGCCGGTAATAACTACATCAAAAGATCTTAACTTTTGCATAGTGATATCAGTTTCATGTAAAACAGTAACTGCATAACCCATTTGCCGCAAAGCGGCTTCCACCTTATCTCCTGCACCTTCTATGTAAGCGATCCGTTTTTGTGCAACAATAATTTTTTCACTGGAAATTTTCAACGAATCTGTAGAAAGATAATTGATATCGGGTATATGCGCATAACGGATAGAATGAATACGTTTATCAAAAACGGTATTCGTTCCATAGTAATTAATTTCTGCACCTGCATATAAATGGCCATTTAAATTCCCAATTTTCAAAGCCGAAACAGGCACTGAAAAATTATACTGTTTTCCATTTTCAAGATCTAAAATTGTATCGCGTGACCAGGCAATTGAATTTCCTTTATATAAAATAATTTTTGTCTGTTGATTTTTTGCAGTGATATGGCTGTTTAATTGGAGTGAAATATTTTGAGGTTCAATAACTTTTCCATCTCGCATCATATCTGTAAAAATGATTGATGGTGAAACAGATATATCCAATGCAGGAATAACGGCTACAGGTTCATATAATTCACCACGCGTAGGATCGGTGTATTCATATTGAACGGGTTTTTCAATCGTGATATTTTGACCATAAAATTTAAATGTAAATGAAACAGAAAATGCAGGATCATTTTGCGCTTTGCCGATCATTTGTTGATCACTTACATCAAAACTTCCATTAGCTAACGGTTGTCTTATCCAGTATGGTTGCGTTTTCATCACATCATTGGGAACTTGCATTTGATGCATGAAAGAATAATTTTTATCCATCTCCAAAGGCAAATTCAATGTGCTGTCAAATTGATTCAGTGAAATTTTTTCCAGTGACACCGGCACATTGTTTCGCGCGATCACAGAAATGCCAACACGTGCATTATCACCGGCTACCAACAATTCATTGGAAGCAATTGCTTCCGCGAAAATGCCACTGCATTCAGCGATCAGATTACTGGTTGCATCCAGTTTTTTCCTTTTCCAAAAACCATCCGGCAATGCATTTATAGTTGAATAAAGTGTAACGAGTTTCTCTACAGAATTTTCCGGGTGTTCAAAATTGTAGGAATCAACAATGCTTTGCACGAGCGGCTGAATTTTTTCCCCACCCGGAATTTTATCCAATGAAATATCTACGCCATCCAGGATATCATTTTGTGCTGCAGCGCCTCCGGTTAATAAAAAAAATTCATTGGACATGCCTCTTTGTGCAGGCACGCCAAAACCCTGGCTCTTATGCTCACTGCGGCTTTCAGCGGCCAGTTCACCATAACTTTTTCCCAACAAATTATTAAAACCACCTACATTCAATTTAAGTTGTGTTGAATCTGTGGTGTTCAATCCACCAAAATTAAATGTGTTCCAGAAAATTCTTTTTGCCTGCCAAACTTCAACGCCATCTTTTAATTGTTCGGGAAATTTATTTGGATCTGCCGCATCTTTAAATGCCTCGTTCGCTAAGATCGAAGAAGCTGCATGATGTCCATGCCCCGCACGCGCATCGCCGGGGAATCTTGTAATGATCACATCAGGCCGAAATTTCCGGATCACCCAAACTACGTCACTTAATATTTTATCATGTC
>JBDTAN010000269.1:0-2758 GCA_039924585.1 Chitinophagaceae bacterium
TCAAATGGTGTTTCTGCATCAAAATCTTTTTGGTTATGATCAATATTTAAGATGAACAATTTTGCATGGGTAGCGTCCAGTATTTCTTTAATTGGCACAACGGGTGTAGTCTCCACTACTTTTTTAAAATCACAAGCCAGTAATATTTCTTCTATGGGCGAAAACTTTGCGCCCGGCGGAATTATAATAACAGGTATTACACTATGCCGCGCTGTATGCACTGCATTGCTGCCTACCAGTGTTTCCTGCAATTTTCCACCACCGGTTACACCCATCACGATCAGGTCTGCACCCAGGGAAGCACTTAATTCATTGATGTCATTGGATAAAAAAGTGTATTCACTTTTTCGCACAATTTCCATTTGTGTCGGGCACTCCGCGATAACTTTATTTTCAAATTTTTGCAATGCTATTTTACTTGCTTCGATCGTTGCATCCACGCCGATAAAATTAATCGGGCCCATGTTCATATCCGTTGGCATAGGTTCTTCGCAGGCATTGTATAAAATCAATTTCGTTGCCTTCAGTTGATTACCAAGGTGGAGCGCATACAAGGCTGCATTCTTAGCAGTTTCGGAAAAGTCAGTAGGTACAAGTATCGTTTTCATTTTATTTCATTGATATGTAAATGTAAATATTTTGTTGCAGAAGATAAGGATCAAAACAAAACCAAATCCATAATTAAAAGGCAAATCTCAGTTTCATTTTAAATTTTTTCAAAAAGCCACCACTTTTTTTTCCGTGGTACAATTTTATAATTCGTGGTGATGTATTTATGTATATGTTCCATGGCTTCATCAAAATCATCCGTGAGTAAAACAAGGTCCAGGTCATTTACTGAGATCGTTCCTTTGTCAGACATATTATGTATGTTTTCCATTAGCGCTTTAAAATACTCCTTTCCATATAAAACCACCGGGAATGAAGAAATGGAGCCTGTTTGAATGAGTGTAAGCGTTTCATATAATTCATCCATAGTACCAAAACCACCTGGCATAATAATAAATCCAAATGAATATTTTACCAACATCGCTTTGCGCACAAAAAAATGTTCAAACGTTACAGATACAGTGACATAGGGATTTTCAAATTGTTCATGTGGTAAAATAATATTGCAGCCAACTGATCTGCCACCACTCTCGAAAGCCCCGCGGTTAGCAGCTTCCATGATACCCGGACCGCCTCCCGTTATCGTAGCAAAACCAATTCCCGCAATGCGTTTTCCAAATTCCCGCGCGGCAATATAATAAGGATGATCTTCTTTAAATCGTGCGGAACCGAACACAGTTATGCTCGGCCCTATAAAATGTAATTTTCGAAAAGCCTGCATAAATTCCCAAAAGACTTTTACTGCAAAAACAAATTCATAACTCCGGCTTTTAGGTCCTTCAAGATAGACGGCTTTTTTCGCAGGAATAATTCTTTTCAGCTTAGACATATTTATTTTCTTACGCCCTAAAATTAGTGAATACATACATACCGTATCATTACTATCTTGCAATAAATTTTTAAATGCGCATTATTTCATACAACGTTAACGGCATCCGGGCTGCTATAAAAAAAGGCTTGCTGGAATGGATGGCCTCGGATGTTGCTGATATTATTTGTTTACAGGAAATAAAAGCGGCCAAAGAAAATGTGGACGTTAAAAAAATTGAGGAATTAGGTTTTCATACATATTGGTTTTCCGCTGAAAAGAAAGGCTACAGCGGCGTTGCCGTTTTTTGCAAACAAAAACCTGTACAAGCTTTCTATGGCCATGCAAACGCACAAAGTGATGCGGAAGGCAGGTTGTTGCGACTGGATTTTAAAAAATTTATTTTGATCAATGCCTATTTCCCTTCCGGTACAAGTGGCGAAATAAGACAAGCGTATAAATACGAATGGCTGGACGTTTTTAAACAATATATTCATGAATTACAAAGTGAAAATAAAAAGATCATTGTGTGCGGTGATTATAATATTGCCCACCGGGAAATAGATATTCATGATCCGAAAGGGAATAAAAAAAGCTCCGGCTTTTTGCCCGCAGAAAGAGAATGGATGGATGGTTTACTCAGCACCGGTTTTATTGATGCCTTTCGTTATTTAAACCCGGAAGAAAAAGGCTGCTATAGCTGGTGGAGTCAGCGTTTCCCATCAGTTCGTCTTCAAAATAAAGGCTGGCGGATTGATTATATTTCCATTACAGAAAACCTGGTAAAGCATTTAAAAAGTGCAGCCATTTACCCGGATATAAAACACAGTGATCATTGCCCCATATTTTTAGAATTAGACATATAAATTTTATGATTATCTATAATGTAACCATACAGCCCCAATGGGAAATTCATGATGACTGGAAAGCATGGATGACGGAAACGCATTTACCCGAAATGATGCAAACAGGTTGTTTTTTAAAATTTCAATTTTGCAGGATCATAGATATTGATGAAGCCGAAGGGCCAACCTATACGGCTCAATATTCCGCGAACGATATTGTGGATTATGACCGGTATATCAACAATTTTTCCGCAACCCTCCGGCAGAAAGGCATGGAACTTTGGGGAGACAAAATGATCGCTTTTCGCAGCCTGATGGAGGTTGTGCATTGAATGTGGACATTTATTTATTGGCCTTTTGTTTTTTGGAAAAAAAAATTATATTGTCGAAAAGCCGCACGCCATCAGCATTTCAGCTATTTATCGCCTGAAACCCTTTATTCATCAGTATTTCAGCATTTTATACTTCAATATATTTTAGTCCGCTAAGTATTTAA
>JBDTAN010000270.1:0-3958 GCA_039924585.1 Chitinophagaceae bacterium
GTAACCAAGTTTGCGGCTTGCTTCCTGTTGAAGTGTAGAAGTCGTAAATGGCGCGGCCGGTGTTTTCTTTGCAGGTTTTACCTGTATATCTTTTACAGTGTAATTTGCATTGATGCAACTATTTAAAAAATCTTCCGCATTTTTTGCAGCAGGTTGTTTCGGGCCCTCAGCTTTGAAAGACACATTTTTTCCCTGCACATCTTTTTCATTAAACAGCGCTTCAATTTTAAAATGCACCTGCGGTTCAAATGCATTGATCTCTCTTTCTCGCTCTGCAATAAGTCGCACTGCTACACTTTGTACCCTGCCTGCAGACAATGAATTTCCCATACTCATTTTCTTCCATAAAACCGGGCTAAGTTCGAAACCTACGATCCTGTCAATGATGCGTCTTGCCTGCTGCGCATCCACCAAATTCATGTCTAATAATCTCGGTGTAGAAACTGCTTTTTGAATAGCAGGTTTTGTGATCTCATGAAAAACGATTCGTTTTGTTGTTTTCGGATCAAGTCCTAATACTTCACAAAGATGCCAGCTTATGGCTTCGCCTTCGCGGTCTTCATCCGTTGCCAACCAAACTTCTTTTGCTTTTTTTGCAATTTTCTTTAACTCATTCACCACTTTTTGTTTATCAGGAGGAACAGCATAACGGGGTTCAAATTTATTTTCCACATCAATGCCCATATCACCTTTTTCGAGGTCGCGGATATGACCAAAACAACTTTTCACTTCAAAATCACTCCCCAATATTTTTTCTATAGTCTTTGCTTTCGCAGGCGACTCAACGATCAAAAGATTATTTGCCATTCGTGTTTTTTATTTAAAATTATTTTTATACTTCTCCTGAAATGTAGTTGTGACGGACATTTTAGGAAATTAAACAATACAATATTTTTTCCAGGTTTACAGAAATACAATTTTTCTTTCAAGCTTAACAATCGCTGATTAAACCTTTTTTAAACTGTGCAATATTAAGTTAATCGCACAAACTGCAAAAAATGTTAAATGAAAATGAATCGTACGCATATTTTTTTTCTGGCATACAATTGGAATTAATGCTCTTATAAAATATATAACTATGAAAAAAAATCTCCTCTTTCTTCTCATTGCAATACTTGCTACAGGTATATGCTATGACGCAGGTGCGCAGACAGTTTATTACAAACAAAACCATGCGCCCAAACAACAAGCCTTCTATTTTTATCCGCGCTCAAATGTTTATTATGACATCAGCGCAAGGATGTATTATTATCCATTTAAAAATGGATGGGCCATTTCAAAAAACATTCCTTCAAGGTTTGTTTTGAAAAATAATCCAAGGTTTATGGTGTATCATGCTGGTTCAAATGTATGGGCTGACAACAGGAATCACAGGTATATGTATAAAAAATATATCGCTTCACCTGTTGTGGTATACCAGCAACCAGTAAGAGTTGTTTACAGGTAATGAAAGGGAATGTTTATTTATTACACGAAAATGCAGTTGTCAATCAACTGCATTTTTTTATGAAACAAATTGATGTTTTTCTGCCGACCATTTATTTTTCCCATATCCTGGTATCACGTGGTTTTCACTATGATAAGAAGAACGAACCAGCGGGCCGCTTTCCACATAATCAAAACCCATTTGGTATGCGTCTTCCCTGAATGCAGCAAATTCGTCCGGGTGAATAAACCGCGCTACCCGCAAATGTTTTTTTGTAGGCTGCAAATACTGGCCGATCGTTACGACATCTACACGTGCATTGGCCAAATCTTCCAGGGTTTGTAAAACTTCGTCTTTTGTTTCGCCCAAACCCAGCATGATGCCCGATTTTGTACGTGTATTATTTTCTTTTATAAAATTCAATACTTGCAAACTCCTGCGATATTTTGCCTGGATACGAACTTGTCTTGTAAGCCTTTCTACTGTTTCAATATTATGACTGATAATATTCGGCGCTGCTTCAACAACACGTAAAATATTTTCTTCTTCTCCCTTGAAATCAGGAATAAGCGTTTCTAAAGTTGTTTCCGGATTCAGGGATTTTACTGCATTGATGGTATTCTGCCAAATGATGGAACCACCATCTTTGAGTTCATCTCTATCAACACTCGTGATTACCGCATGTTTTACTTTCATGAGGAAAATTGTTTCTGCAATTTTTTGAGGTTCATCCCAATCTACGGCTAGTGGCCGGCCGGTTGAAACTGCACAAAATCCACAACTGCGTGTACAAATGTTTCCAAGGATCATAAAAGTAGCTGTTCCTGCACCCCAACATTCACCCATATTGGGGCAATTGCCACTTTCACAAATTGTATGGAGTTTATTTGTATCGACTAATTGCCGGACGTGTTTATAATTTTGTCCAATTGGCAATTTTACCCTCAGCCAGTCAGGCTTTTTTATGTATTCGCTTTCTACTTGATTTTGACTTGAACATGCTGCCATTATTCGAAAATGTTTTCAAATGATTCAATTAAAGTGTATTAAAATCTTATTTTAAAATACGTTTGTCTTTGTGCAAAGATAAATTACTTTCTGCCGCCAAACTCAATTGCTGCAAATGCATTAAAAAAGAAAGATTTGTCTGAAGACGTAATGATAATAGGCATTTTTTTAGAATAATATTCAGCATTAATTCCCACTTCTATGGCAGAAACCACTTCATTGTATCTTCCATAATCAAAGCGCAAACCAATTTTGGCGTGAGCGCCAGGGGTAAACTGACCTTCTGAAAATCCTTTGGTAAAACCAGCCGCACCAACAATCACTGAAGGATCTGTGAAAATGGACGCAGTAGATGGCCCGTACTTTATATCAGTTATATTTCCCACAGAATCTGAAACAGTCAAATAATAAGGTTTTAGATAACCAACTGAAATACCTCCGCCATAATTCAGCGATACAGCCACTCCATTTTTATTGCCTTTGCCACCAATTAGTCTTTGTTGGCCAAGACCTAGTTTCAAAAAATAAAAATTATTTATTTTTCCATAAACGAATGGATTTCCAACCTGCAAACCATTACTTAAAAAAACTGTTTTTCTTTCCTCTTTGGGATTTTTCCTTTCCCCTAATTCAAGCCACCAAAGGCTGGTGGTGTTAATAGTTTTGTATTTACCATGTTCATATACAGCTGCCCAGCCATCTGTATTTAACTTAGCACCAAGGAGGTATTGTTTTGAAAATATAAGTGTACCTTCTTCTTCTTTTTTAATCAAAGAATCTAACCTGTCCTGGCGGGCTTGTCTCGTTTTTTCCTTTGCTGTCATAGGTTTTTGGGCAAAAAGGATACAGGATAAAATGGTGCAAATAATCGTTAAATGAAATTTCTTCACGTTGTTTTTATTTATAGGTCGTAAATTTATAAAAAATTCAAACAATGACTTCACAAATTATTTATAAGGGTGAATTGCGTACGGAAGCAACTCATCATCAAAGTAAAACCATTATTGAAACTGATGCACCTACAGATAACGAAGGAAAAGGTGAAAAATTTTCTCCAACAGATTTATTAGCCACTTCGCTGGGAACCTGCATGATGACTTTAATGGGCATTAAAGCGCGGGACTTGGGTGTTTCACTGGATGGAACAAAAATTGAGATCACTAAAATCATGAAAGCAAATCCACGCAGGGTAGGAGGCGTGAAAATTGACATTGATTTCCCCAAAAACATAGAAGTAAATACAAAGCAAAAAGAAATTTTAGAGCATACAGCCATTCATTGCCCGGTGGCAAAAAGCATTCACCCGGATATTGAGCAGGATGTGCATTTTAATTGGCCTTCAGCCTGAGTATATGAAAACCGACCGTACAATCAAGGCATTTTTTGAGATTACAATAATTATTTTTTAATTCTACCAGCGACTGGGATTCCAATGCATTGGATGAGGCAACGCCATGCAATTTCCAGGCATCAATAATATTGTTATGCTCCGAGGGAATATGTGACAACCAGTGCAGTGCTTTT
>JBDTAN010000271.1:0-2916 GCA_039924585.1 Chitinophagaceae bacterium
ATTCCACCCGGCGGTCCTGAATCTTTGCATGGTTTACCAGGAATGATACTGGGTATGGTTATCCCACGTATGAATACGACCTGGTTTGCAACCAGTGTACAGGTTACAGGAATTAATACGGATATTATTCAGCCTCCGTTGAAAGGGAAAAAAGTAGATTATACAGAATTGAACAATCAACTCCAGGGTGTAATGAAAGACTGGGGACCAAACGGACAAAGTTATATATGGCGCATCATGCTGTAAATTTTTTTATAAAGTAAACCCATTCGGCAACACAGTCCCTTTTTTTACAACAACGATCCCGCTTTTGATAGTATATAATTCTGCTTCCGTATTTGCTAAATGACTGCCACCGCGAATTATTACATTGTCTCCAATGCGGCAATCTTTGTCAATTATTGTATTTGTAATTTCACAATTTTCACCAATGCCTAGTTTAGGAATGCCTTTAGAAAGATTTAAATTCATCTCTTCTAATGTTTCATAAAAATCATTCCCCATGATATAACTAGTCATAATTTTACTTCCGGCACCAATCCTCGAACGAATTCCAATAATGCTACTTTCAATGCTGTCTGCATGTAGAATGCAGCCTTCTGCAATCAATGTTTTTTCAAATCTTGTTCCGTTAATTTTACAGGGTGGTAACATGCGGGAACGGGTGTAAACAGGTTTTTCATTATCGAATAAATTAAACATCGGGATATCCTGCGTGAGTGCAAGATTTGCTTCAAAAAAAGAATGAATATTTCCTATGTCAGTCCAGTAACCTTCATACTGGTAACTGCATACTTTATAATTGGCAATGGAGTTGGGTAAAATTTCTTTTCCGAAATCTGTTGCATCCGGGAATTCACCGTGTAACAACGTATCCATGATCGCTCTTTTGAAAATATAAATTCCCATAGAAGCCAGGTATTTTTTACCCAGGCTTTTCATAGCATCACCTGTATCACTTTCCCAATCATTGAGCAAATCAGCAGATGGTTTTTCAATAAATGACGTGATGATTTTTTCATTATTGGCTTTGATAATACCAAGTTCTGGTGCATCTTCCGCAGTCACCGGGATTGTGGCAATCGTAATGTCTGCATTGCTTTCCCTGTGCGCACTGATCATATCAATAAAATCCATTTGGTACAACTGATCGCCACTTAAAACGAGCACATATTCATATTCATTATTATTAATGTGCCGCATGGATTGACGCACTGCATCTGCCGTTCCCTGGAACCAACCCTGGTTATCGGGTGTTTGTTCTGCAGCCAATATATCCACGAATCCGGTACTGAAAGCACTGAAATGATACGTGTTTTTTATATGCTTATTCAATGAAGCCGAATTGAATTGCGTGAGCACAAACATGCGGCTGATATTTGCGTTGATACAATTGCTGATAGGAATATCCACCAGCCTGTATTTTCCGGCAATAGGTACTGCCGGCTTGGAGCGCGTCGCAGTCAATGGATAGAGCCTGGAACCCGCGCCACCACCTAATATTATCGCAACAATGGAATTAGATAAACTATACATAACGCATTTTTATTTTTGTAAGATATAATAAATTTTATTCAATAACACTTTCATACACATCCATGTATTGTTGTATGGAATTTTCCCAGCTATGATCAAAACGCAATATTTTTTCACGCATTTTTTTCATTTTAGCCGGCTCATTTTCAAACAACTCCAAAGCACGTCCAATGGCATTATTAATGTCTGCAACAGTTGCGTGATTAAACACAAAACCCCAACCGTTTTCCTCCCCAATATCCTTCACTGTATCCCGCAATCCGCCTGTGTTTCTAACTAATGGAATAGTACCATAGCGCATGGCATACATTTGATTTAGGCCACATGGTTCTACCCTGCTGGGCATCAGTAAAAAATCTGCGCCGGCATACATTTGATGGCTCATCTTTTCTTTATAGCCTATTTCTGCATGAATATTTCCTTTAAAATGCGCTGATAATTTTAAGAGTTGTTGTTCTACAAGTTCATCGCCGCTTCCCAGGATTAAAAAATTTAACCGCCCCGGAAAAATATACATGGCGGATAAAAAAGCGTCGGGCAATATATCTGCCGCTTTTTCAGCAACAAGTCTTCCAATAAAAATAAATAAAGGTTTTGATTTATCTAAATGAAATGTTTCGCAGAGTTCATCTTTGATTAGTTCTTTACCTTTTGATGCATTTTTAATTTTGAAATGATGATCGAGATACGTATCCGTCGCCGGATTCCATACTTCCGCATCAATGCCATTTAATATGCCAATGCATTTATTTTTTTCCATTTCAAATAAATGTTCCAGGCCATTTGATTGATAGACTAATTCCTGCAAATAACTTTCACTTACAGTTGTCACACGCCATGCATTCTTCACTGCAGAAGCCATGGGATTTAACACGCCATCCCATTCTAATAAACCTTTTTTCCAGGTATCCCATTCTGGTAAATAAAAACTTTTATCCCAACTCATCCAGCCTTGATACTGCGCGTTGTGAATGGTGAAAACAGTTGGTATGGTTGATAATTTTTCAAATGCAAAACAATATTTCAGCATAAATGGAATCAGTGCTGTGTGGTGATCGTGGCAATGTATAATATCCGGCTGGTGCTGCCAATGGCTCATCCAGTGCAGGAAAGCAATTTGAAATGCAGTGAATCTTTCCGTATCATCATCATAGCCATATACTTTTTCCCTGTCAAGTAAACCATGAATATCCACAAGGTATAGATCAAAGCCAAGTGTATTATTTTTTTCTTTGTAAATTTTATAATCAAACCAACGATCGCCCATATTGGTGCGGCCGGTGAAATCTTCCGTCCATTCATTTTTACTTAAGAATGGAGTGATATAAAGTGGCATCACCACTTTCGCATAATGGCCTGCTTTGCACTGGTACTTGGGTA
>JBDTAN010000272.1:0-7241 GCA_039924585.1 Chitinophagaceae bacterium
GGGCATAGTGATGCGGATGTATTGTTGCATGCGATATGTGATGCATTGCTTGGTGCATTGTCTCTTGGAGATATTGGTAAACATTTCCCGGATACGGATTTGGTGTACAAAAATATTGACAGTAAAATCTTATTGAAAAAAACCTACGAACTGGTACAGGAAAAAAAGTTTAAAATCATAAATATTGATTCCACACTTTGCCTGGAGAAGCCAAAAATTAATCCTTATGTGCTGGAAATGCGTGAAGTGATTGCCGGTGTCTTAGCTATTTCAATTGACGATATTTCTATTAAAGCCACAACTGCTGAGCGGCTTGGTTTTATTGGCCGGGAGGAAGGTGTATTGGCTTATGCCACTGTTTTATTGAGTGAAAAATAAAACCCGCTTCAAATGAATGAAACGGGTTTTGAAAATAATTCAAAAAATCAATTAATAACCATCATTTTGTGTAAGATTTGCATTTACCCTTAATTCTCTCTGCGGAATCGGGTAAACGAGTTTTGGATCATTCCAGTTAAACACACCAGCTGCGCCTTCAGTCCTTTTCAAATCGTGTAAAGTGAAACCTTCAAAAGCAAGTTCCAGTTTGCGTTCAAGTAATATTTTATCAAGTGTCAGTTGATTTGCTGTATAGTCCGGCAGATTCACCCGATTCCTGATTTTATTTATATCATTTACAGGGTCTGTTCCAACAGATGTTCCCATCCTGAAATTGGCTTCTGCACGGATCAGGTACATTTCTGCCAGTCGAATGATATGAACATTTCCATATAAATTTTCAAATTTACCGGTATAGGTAGAACCCCCGGAAGTATAGAAAAGATTTAAACGGTCATCTCCAGTTTCATACAAAGCGAGGTGCTTATCTGTAATTGCAATATCTCCCCGGCCATTTGCAGAATAAAATTCCTGGAACACATTTGTGCCGGAACTTGTAGTTACCTGCATTGCAAATAAATCTTCCGGGGTATTAGCTATTGGTCCGGGACTTGTAGGATTTGGAAATTCGTCGGCATATGCTGTATTGAGACTAAAGCCATTTGATTGTGCAGCAGTGATGGCTTTATTGGCAGAATTTGCTGCATTTTGATAATCGCCCTGTTGCAGGTAAATGCGCGCAAGCATAGCGGAAGCTGCAACCGAATTTGCAAAGAAGCCATTCTTGGCAGGGAGGAGTGACTCTGCATCTTTTAAATCTTTTATTGCCTGGGCATATACATCTGCTACAGAACTTCTCGGTAATTGGCTTTCACCGGTGATAACCGTTGTTGCAGTAAGAACGATCGGCACACCCGGATTCGAAGATGGGTTGCCATCGTTCCAGGCTTTCCCAAACATTCTCACTAGATCAAAAAGACATGAACCCCGGATGAATTTTGCTTCTCCTTCCACGCGATCCTTTTTTTCAGCAATCACCACATCTAAAGCGCCCAGTACATTATTTACATCATTAATAGCAGTATACCCGGCCAGCCAGGTATCAGAAACAAACTGGTTATCAATGGGGATCGATTTAGTATATATCTGTGTCATACCCTGGTAGGTGCCTGACCATTCAAGTTCATTGTTATCTCCAAGTAAATCCGCACAAACGAAAATGCTGCCACCGTACATATCATAATCTATGAGGTCTCTGTAAGATCCTACCAATGCAGCTTCTACGTCATTACTGGTGTTCAATGCCTGACTATTATCTACACTTTGTGTGGGTTTAAGGTCCAATTGTTTATTGCAGGATAAACAAGCAAAAAACAGGATGAAAAGTGTTGTAATTTTTATATTTATTTGTTTCATTTCAAAATATTTAATGTTTTGTATCATGGTTTCTTGTGGTTTTTATAAATTGTTTTAGAAACTTAAGTTGATACCAAAAACAATTGTTTTCACTTGTGGCGCTGAATAAAAATCAAGACCCAGGTGAATATTATCTGCCTCCCAATCCGTATTCACTTCAGGGTCCCAGCCTGTATATTTTGTAAAGGTGAAAAGATTTTGTGCCCGGGCATAAATTTTAGCACTACTGATCTTAAACCTGGAAATAATAGATGCTGGTAAAGTATAACTCAGTGTTACTGCTTTTACCCGCATATAAGATCCATTAGAAATGTAACGGCTGGAAGGGTCAGTTCCATTTGGGTAAAATAAACGGGCTTCAGGGATCATAGTAATATCACCGGGATTTTTCCAGGCATTCAATTGATCCAGGGTTTGATTATCAAACCCATTGCTTCCGCTGGCTGACATATACTGACCGCCATCATTATAAATCTGGTTGCCTGAAACTCCCTGGAGCAATACATCAAGCACAATACCTTTATAGCTAAAAGTATTTCCGATGCCATAAATAAAATCAGGGTTTGGATCACCTACAACCACATCAGATGCGAGATTATAATCATTCGTAGTGGACCTGTCTCTCGTACCATCCCCTTTCAGCGTATTTAAATAATACAAAGCATCCCCATTATTTGGATCTGCACCGGCAAATTCTTTTGTATAAAAAACGCCCAGCGGTAAACCTTCAATAGCTTTATTCACATCTGTTCCCAAAATCTGACCGTTCAGGTTTGTGATCTCATTTTTATTTTTTGAAAAATTCAAAGATGAAGTCCACCTGAAATCGTGACTGGAAATATTGGTTGTATTCAGTGTAATTTCAAAACCCTTATTTTTTAAATTACCGATATTCTTAAACTGTGTAGCAAAACCGGATGTGCCGGGAATTTCCACATTCAACAAGAGATCGCGTGTATTTCGGGTATAATAATCAAATTCAAGTTCCACCCTGTTTTTCAAGGTGCTTAGTTCAAAACCGAAATCAGCGCCTGCTGTAGTTTCCCATTTCAGGTTAGGATTTTCAATTTGATCGGGTCTTTGTCCTGCAACACCGCCATAACCTCCGTTACCTGAGAATAATCCGCGGGACGCAAAGTTGGGAATCTCGGCATTTCCGGTTAAACCATAACTGGCTTTTAATTTCAGGAAGTTGATCCAGCGGGAATCCTGCAGGAATTTTTCCTCACTCATTATCCATCCGACTGAACCAGCAGGGAAAAATCCATATCGGTTGCTGGAACCAAATCGGGAAGAACCATCATAACGGCCGCTTAATGCCAATAAATATTTTCCATCAAACTTATAGTTCGCCCTTGCAAAATATGATAAGAAACTAAAAGCAGTGGAGGAAGAAAGCGCATTTGTTTTTGAAGCAGCACTTGATAATTTTTTATACGCATCACTTGGAAAATTTTCCCCGTCAGCTTCAGAGTTTGCTGATGTTTGATTTTGAAAACTAGTTCCTGCAACCAGGTCTAAATCATGTTTCTCTTTGAAAGTAAGATTATATTGAAAAAAGTTATTGGTGTTTATATTCAGCAACTGGTCTGAAGTATAAAAACCGGAACCATTCGGTACACCCGTATTTCGGGCAGTAAGCCTGCCATAATATGCATCTTCAGTCTGGTTCAACTGATCCATACCTAATTCAGAGCGGAAAGAAAGGCCTTTCACTAATTTCACTTGAGCATACACATTTCCCAAAGTCCTGTTCACTAATGTATTATAACTGGAATTATCAACACTAATCAATGGATTGTAATAAACTGGATAATTCGTATTTGGATTTCCAGTCAGCGGATCAAGTTCGCCGCTTAATAAACCTGTGCGTGGATCAATGAGCGGAGTAATTGGAGAAAGTGCAACCAATTGTAATGGCGTAGCAAATGCATCGTCATTAGATACACGGTCATTTAATGTCCTTGCAAAACTCATATTCATACCAACAGATAACCAGTCATTTACTTCATGATCGAGATTTAAGCGTGCACTATATCTTTTGAGACTGTTGCGCACTAAAATACCAGATTGATTAAGGTATTGACCGGATGCATAAAATTTAGTTTTCTCTGTTCCGCCGGAGAAATTTAAATCATACTGGGAAATGGGCGCTCTTTGAAAAGCCTGGTCTTCCCAATTAGTATTGACCTTCGCTTTTTTCCAGTCATTATTATCCGCGGAATATCTTTTAAACCTGCCATTTACATAATCCAGTTCATCTGCAATAGCATCAGCCAAATTTGTGTAATAGCCATAAATAACATCCTGCTTTGCAGCCCCATAAGCTGCTTGTGTTAAGAAATCAACATATTGCTGAGCGTTTAAAAATTCCCGGTGGCCGGTGGGTTTTTGAAGCCCTGTAAAATAACCAAACTCCACTTTTGAAGTTCCTAATTTACCCTTTTTAGTAGTGATCAACACAACACCATTGGATGCGCGTGAGCCGTAAATAGCAGCGGCTGATGCATCTTTTAATATTTCAATGGATTCAATATCATTAATATTAATATCAGCAAGCGGGCTTGTGGCCGCACCATTACTTGAAAGATCGCTTGTTATTACAGGAATTCCATCAACAACATACAAAGGATCATTTCCCGCGGATACAGAAGATGCACCACGGATGCGGACGGAAATCCCCTGGCCCAGTTTCCCATTTAATTGCTGTACATATACACCGGATGCCCGGCCCTGTATTGCGCTTTCAAAACTAGTCACAGGCGTATTATTGAGCTCTTTTGCACCCACTTTGGCTACGGAGCCTGTGATGTCTTTTCTTAGCTTGGTTCCATATCCTACTACCACCACTTCATTCAAGTTGGATATATTCTGAACCAGGGAAATATTTAAACTTTCGTTACTGATCTCCACTTCCTGTTCATCATAACCAATAAATGAAATAGATAATCTTCGGGCTTTATTATCGACTTTCATGGAAAAGCTTCCATCCGCTCCCGATATAGTAGTTGTTTTTGCACCAACTACTTTGATCGTTGCCCCAATAACAGGGGAACCATCTTTTGCATCCATGATTTTTCCGTTGACCTGCTTTTGGCTAAAAGCAAGCTGGAAAGTCAACAATGCCACGAAAAAAAATAAAATTTTTGTTCTCATAATACAGTTTGTTAATGATAAGCAAATTAAGTTTTTTTAACTACTAAAGAAATAAAAAGATAAATAAATCTTAAATGTGGATAACTTCTACATCAATTTTTTTAAAATGGGTAAAAAAAGAGAAAAAGTTTGCTAAATAATTGAGTAACAGGATCAAAAATAAAAGGTTAGATGAAAAAAAAATTTATCCATTGATTAAAAAAAAAGTGAGTATTTTTTATAATCAATTGATTTTAAATTAATTATATGTTTTTAAATTTCTAAAAGTGTGTACCTGTTTAAATGCGTTGCAAAAAAATAATTTTGCTATGTTGTCCAAAATTGTAATTTAGTGCTAGAATTTAATGGGTTAGTAAGTAGGAGGTTGGCAGCGGTGCCAACCTTTTTTTATGCAAAAAACGCTTTAATAATCAAGTAAATTGTACGTATTTTACGATACTTTTTTGCCAACATTTATTTAAAGAAAAATCAATAATAGCTGCCCGGAAATTTTGTCAATAAAAAAATTATGTCTAAAATTAAAGTTGCTTTTTTCTGCGGAAACTGTGGCTACGAAAGTCCCAAATGGCTCGGGAAATGCCCGGCCTGTAATGAATGGAATACCTTCATAGAAGAAGTTGTAGATAAATCTGCCGGAAAAAAAAACACAGAAAACCGCGCGCTTTTTAGTGATGAAAAAAGAGTGGTAAAAACAATCGCATTAAAAGATGTCGATAATAATGAAGTGCACCGAATTCTTACGAAAGACCCGGAACTCAACAGGAGCCTGGGTGGCGGTATTGTTCCGGGAAGCATTGTTTTATTGGCAGGAGAGCCGGGTGTTGGAAAAAGTACATTGCTTTTACAAGACGCACTTGCTTTGGACAACATTAAAATTCTTTATATCAGTGGCGAGGAAAGTGAAGAGCAAATAAAAATGCGGGCCAACCGGATTGGCCTGTCCAATGATCAATTTTATTTACTCACGGAAACAGTTACACAAAATATTTTCAGTGAAATAAAAAAATTGAAACCCGGACTTGTAATTATTGATTCTATTCAGACGTTGCAATCAAACTTTTTAGATGCTTCACCAGGAAGTATTTCACAGATCAGGGAAACGGCGGCAGAATTTCAGCGCTTTGCAAAAGAAACCAATATTCCTGTTTTTCTCATAGGACATATTACAAAAGACGGAGGCATCGCAGGACCAAAAATTTTGGAGCATATGGTGGATACGGTTTTGCAATTTGAAGGCGAACGGCATTATGCTTACCGCATTTTGCGTACTTTGAAAAACCGCTTTGGCAGTACCGCTGAAATGGGTATTTATGAAATGACCGGAGAAGGTATGCAGCCTGTTTTAAACCCTTCAGAAATTTTAATTCACCAAAAGGATGGCGCACTAAGTGGAAGTGCGATCGCTGCAAGTATGGAAGGCATTCGTCCATTATTAATTGAAGTGCAGGCACTTGTAACCCAAAGTGTATATGGCACGCCTCAACGAACAGTCAGTGGTTTTGATTTGCGGAGATTACAATTGCTGCTTGCAGTATTGGAAAAAAGAGGAGGCTTTGCTTTTGGAATGAAAGATATTTTTATCAATATTGCAGGTGGATTAAAAGTGGAAGATCCTTCGATTGACCTGGCAATTGTTTGTGCACTTTTATCTTCTTATGAAGATACTGCCTTGCCGGAAAATTTATGCTTTGCAGGTGAAGTTGGTTTGAATGGGGAAATAAGAGCGGTCAACCGCATTGAACAGCGCATTTCAGAAGCGGAAAAACTGGGGTTTGAAACCATCATGCTTTCCCGCTATAACAAGAAGAATTATAACAATAAAAAATTCAAAATAGAGATTCGGGAAGTAGGCAAAGTGGAAGATGTATACAAAAACATTTTTTAAAACGCTATTGATTTTTTCGCGGCTGTGTTGTATGTTGAAGAATGTTTGCAAAAGCTTCTTCCTATATAAAGGATTTCAGTCATTTGTTTTTTCCACACAATTGTTTGGGATGCTATTCCGATGTTTTATCAAACGAACATTTTTTATGCGCGGAATGTTTTTCCAAATTACCTGAAACAGGATTTTTTAAAAATCCCAATAATGCCATGGAAAAAATTTTTTATGGCAGGATACCTGTTCAGCAAGCAGGGTGCGCTTTTTACTTTAATGATCATTCCATCTTACATCAACTTGTACTTCAATTTAAATATCGCGGGCGAAAAGATATGGGCATTTACCTCGGGAAATTAATGCGCAATCACCTTGTTGTATCTGCGCGTTTCGATCATTTGGACGCAGTCATTGC
>JBDTAN010000273.1:0-3470 GCA_039924585.1 Chitinophagaceae bacterium
GGTTGAAATTGTAGAAAATAAAAAAACTGTTTTATTTGAGACAGATGAACATCCGCGTAAAACTTCCATCGAAAAATTAGCAAGTTTAAAACCTGCATTTGTAAAAGATGGAACTGTTACTGCAGGAAATTCCAGTGGTATTAATGATGGGGCAGCGGCATTAATGTTAGTTGGTGAAGATAGCCTGGAAGCCACTGGTTGTAAGCCTTTCGCAAGAATCGTCAGCAGGGCAGTGGCTGGTGTGGATCCCGCCTATATGGGGATTGGTCCTGTGCCTGCGATTCAAAAAGCATTGGAGCGCGCGCATTTAAAAATGAGTGATATTGGTTTAATAGAATTGAATGAAGCATTTGCTGCGCAAAGTCTTGCGTGCATTCGTGAATTGAATTTGAATCCTGAAATCATCAATGTAAATGGCGGCGCAATTGCTTTAGGCCATCCGCTGGGTTGCAGTGGTGCCAGGATCTCTACGACTTTGCTGCATGAAATGAAAAGAAGAAATGTCCGCTATGGTTTAGCATCTATGTGTGTGGGTGTAGGACAGGGCGCTGCGATGATTTTTGAACGTGTGTAAAATTATTTAAATATTCTTTTATCAAAAGGAAATTTTTCTTTAACCATAATTTTTACTTTTTTAAATTCAGGATGTTTTGGATTGATAAGTAAATTAAAATCGCCCTGCGTCACTGCAGAAGGTATTTGTAAAACACAGTATTTATTTTCTGCTATAAATTTATTACCAATTGCTTGCGTTGATAAAGGAGGAGGGAAAATATTCCAGCCAGTTGGTAAATCTTTAACCCGCAATTTTTTTATAGGTATATTATCTGGGATAAAAATCGTGATCATCATATAATCTTCTGGGATTGTTGCCAATGTAAAATGTACAGCTACTTCAGCCATGGCAAGTGAGCGATTGGCAGCAGTATAAATAATTTCAACACCTGTTGAATTCCATCTAGCTCCTTTCAAAGCCGCGCCCTTGCCGGATAAAACTGCTGCAAACTTTTTCCTGGATAACCTGTATGCGTCCATTTAAGAAAGTATTCCGTAATTAATTCTGGTGAGTTCACTCATGACCATTTCTTTACCATAAGAATCTTTCAATAATTCAATGGGTTTTAAATTTCCCAATGCAAAATTTGGCGTGTCTAACCATAATTTAAATTTCTCCATATCTTCAAATACTTCAAGTCCCATATTTGTAACTTCTGCTATTTCCATAATTTTTTCAGATTGACCTGGCTTAAACTTTTGCGCCGATTGTTTATAGCGCTGCAACGATTTAGAAGAGATATCCAGCAAATCCGCCCAATCTTTTTCTGTGAATGGTGTATAGTGAAGCATTAATTGAAAGAAGGAATAGGGAATACCTTCATGAATAACCTTCCTCATTAGCATTTTATCAGATAGGAAATCCGACCAACTTACTATTTTTGCATTCCCAATAAATTTTTTATCAATATTGGATTTTCGTACAATGGAAGTAATTTCCTTATCTAATTTAATAGAGATATTTGAAGTTGCTACAGGCATGCTTTTTTATATTTGGACATTTGTCCACGAAAATAAGACATTTTTCTGAAAGTCAAACCTTTATTTTATAAAAACTATTTTAATCGTTTTAAAAAAACAAAAGCACAAATTATTGTTTATCCAATCCCTGAAAAAGTTGAAATTTTATTACACAGTTTATGTTTTTCGTTCGTTCTATTTTGATCGAACGGAGAAATACTTCTCTGCATTCTCTCTAAAAAGTTGTCCAATTATTTTGAAATTATTATTATTTTCTTTGCGTTTGTCGGAAATGTATTTTTTCAAATCAACTATCATTAAATCTTTGTCACTGGTCTAAATTTTTGTAGATGTGTCAAAAATTTTTGTAAAAATATTTTGCATTTCAGTTACTATGTCATCATAATGAACTTGCTCCTAAGGGTCAAGGGATATCCTAATGAAGCTCAAGCCTATAACAATGAACCAGCCAACTATGGCAGAAAAATATCTTCTACTCTGAAAATATCTTTTTTTAAAATCTTTAAACAACAACTTTTTATATAAATTCGCTCATGAATCGGTTATAAGCGCCGTCTAATTATTGGAATCTTATTTCTTTTTAAAAATTAATCTTATGAAGCAAGCTATTATTCTACATCGCGTCATCCGTAATGTATTTGCAATGATGTTTTTCCTATGTGCCATGCTCTTTATTCCACACCATGCCTTTGGTCAGTTGAAGAAGCTAAAGGAGAAAGTTAGTGGCACAATTAAAAAAACTGGGGAGACCGTACAGAATCCCATAGATGCGGCGAAGGATACTGTTGGGGGAAATGTAGGGGATGATCAGCAAATCCTTTCAGATGCTTACTCCTGTTATGTATCAGAAGTTGAGCGTTTTGACCGGCGTTCTGCAAATGAGGATGCAGCTGTGCAGCACGCAAAGGAAGAAGCAACAAAATTGAATGGGTTTCTCAAGCGCCGCCCACAGTATCATAAAGAATCGCTAAAGCATTTTTATGATTGGATAGATAGAGATATAACCGGCGACGAATTGTTGAACGGCTTATTAAATGCACGACAAATCATTGACAAGGGCTTTGTAGATGAAACCACCACTACAAATAGCTACTTTATACAGGGCGATGTAGATATGTGGAAGCGCCGTACAGATAATTTGGAATCAAATGATGGTTTTGTGGAAATGGCGAAGACAGATTATCCCCTGCTTTTTAACCGTGCAAAAGGCGAGGCCAACTTGCTAGATGGTTATTCTAAAGGAGCAGGGAAAACATTGCCTGCAAGCGCCATAAAGCCTATGCATGACCAGATAAGCGAACTGCTCAAAAAGATGGCAGATCTGGCACCAAAATATTCACCCGAACCTTCCGGGGGTGCTATAGAAAGTAATGTTCAAGGGTTAGTAAAATCAGGGGCGGCTTCTTATTTGCCGGGGGCAACATTGATACATGCGGTTTGGAGCCCCAATCAAAGTTGGCTTATTGATAAGAACAGCCTGGGCGTGCCCATAAATCGTAGGCGAGAAGGCACAGCCCTATACAAAATGGCCAATGAGAAATATTGCATCGAGCAACACTTCTTTTATTTGGAAAACTATGCAGGCAACGGCAATTACACAAGCGGTGACGACGTGCAATTTGCTGATGTGCGCTTTGTAAAATGTCAGTAATATAAATGTTATAAACATATCATCAAACATTAGATAACCTTTAAACGATGCCATCCCAGGACAATCAACAGCAAATTAACCAGTTCTGAGGCCGGCGATATAAATATTTCAAATAGAAAAAAGTAATGAGTTAAACCCTCAAAAAGTCTAAGTCAAATATTAGTGGTGCAAGAATTTCTACAACATTATTGCATGAAATGAAAAGAAGAACTGTACGCTATGGTTTGGCATCTATGTGCGTTGGAGTGGGGCAGGGCGCTGCGATGATTTTTGAACGTGTGTA
>JBDTAN010000274.1:0-9958 GCA_039924585.1 Chitinophagaceae bacterium
ACACCGCCATTATCTGAAGAACCAGTATACCATTTTGTTCCTTTGTATGTATCTGGCTGGCCTTGTGCATTTGGATTGCTCATATCACGTATGATCCAACTCATATCATTGCTAAGTAACCAGTTTACATCGGTTGGTTTAGCCCAGAATTGAACTGATTTTCCCATGATGTCGCTCATGCTTTCATTCATCGCACCAGACTCATAGCTATAATTTAAATTACAAGTATATTGTGTTACGCCGTGTGTCAATTCATGGCCGGTTACATCAATACCCGTTACACCATTTGTGCTGCCGCTACGTGTACCATAATGCATAGAACTACCATCCCAATATGCGTTATCTGTAGTTCCACTTTGATTTACATAGCTAGTAAGTGCAAACCCATTATTATCAACACTATTGCGATTAAAATTTACTTTATAAAAATCATAGGTCATTTCAACTCCATAATGTGCATCCATCGCATTACGATCTTTACCGCTCAGGTTCCAATTGGCAGAAGCATTTGTGTAATCAGGATTACCACTAACATCTCCTTTTTTAGTGATTACACCATTGCCGCGGGATAAATCCCTTAAACGGTAACTGCCACTATAAGAATCACTATGGATAGTTTGAGAGCCACTATATAATGTATTGCCTGTACCAGTAGCATCAGATGTGAAAATTTCATCTTTTTGACCTAAAATTTTACCTGATTGTGCATCTACAAAATAATAAGCACGGCTTAATGGCTGCATAGCATACACATCTACTTTATATGCGAGCCTCATTTCCCTCGGGCTTAAGATTTCACCAGGATTATACCAAACTTGTGTGGCAACAGGCTTATAGGAAGCATTGGCATTCCCTGTTTCTTCTTTAATTCGTTTTTCCATTTCCGGATCCTGCCACATATATTTCACTGCATGTACATAATTTACCGCAGCATCAATAGCTTGTGTGGTAGAAACTTTAGAGAATGAACGCTGTTGCATCAATGGATCAAAGTCAGTAACAATAGCGCCACCGGCACTGATAATTTTACCAGCTTTTGTGTGTGTAATGTACATGGAATTTTCAACAGGTACACCCTGGTACGACTGGAAATAACGGTAATTAACGAAGCCAAGCTGATCAGCTTCGGATCTTACCAAAACAAGGTTTGAATTGGGGTCCAGCCTGAAAAAGGTTGCGGCCGATTTTGCATTAAAGGATATTTGTTGCGCAGGTGTCAAAACTGTATATTGTTTTGAAACACCTTTTTCACCGGTTATCGCCTGGCGAAAATTATTTTGCGAAAACCCCTGTGAAGCAAGGGCCAGCAAAAACAGCGATAGGATTTGTTTTTTCATTTTGTTGTTTGATGATTGATTTGATGAATAAAAAATTTCTAATACAGTTTATTTTTATGAAAAAATGGTTTATCTACTTTATACAAAACACAAAGACTATAAATGCCAGTTTATAAAATCAACTAATACAATTCAATAAAAATGCAAAAGAAAATAGGGTCGGTCATGTTATTGGAAATAATCTAATAGAAACGATCTCAGTCACTTTTATTCTTCCGAAAAAAATCAATTCTCACAGGTGACTGATGCGGGGGATCAGTTTCAAACATAAAAATATTAAAGAAAATGAATAGCTGCCAAAATAATTGGCAATTTTCTGCCTTAAAATTTTTTAATGTTTTGGGAACCAAAAAAAAGACTAGGCCTTATTTTGTAAAAAATGAAATTGGGGAAAGGATCAATTTTTGTTATAAAAATCAAACAATTCTATTAAGTCTTTTTCTTTCTTAAACTTTGTTTTATTCTTTTGGATATACGTTTCCATTGCAGCTTGCTTATCATTAAACAAAGCCATGATATCCTCTTTTGAAAGTTTTATTTTTACCATTTTATCATTTGGCAAAAAGGCAAAATAATTTTCTGATATATGATACGTACGTGTGGAACGATTACTAAATGGTTCTTTATTATCAAGAAAATAGGAAGCATAATATTTAAGCAAGGTAATTTTTCCACTATCCAGCATTTGATAATAGGAAGAACCATCCAATGAATCTATGAAAGGAAACCCGGATTTAAAGATCATATTTTCCTTTCCATTTGCATCTAAAAAAGCTATCCGGGGCAAAATTTTGTCAGGATATTTTTCTACTCCATTTTCATCTTTATATATTAAAACATGAAAAATAAGATTGAAATACGAAGGAACGGCTGGATAATATTGGGTTGGAGATGTATATAAATTTGCCGGTTGGAAATTTTTGGGGATAGTAAAATCCCCGTCGATCGTAATATCAGTTCCCATATGAAACCTATCTGAACCATATATAGGAAATCCTCCGACAAGATCATTCCGTGAACCCTGCCCATTTACACTTAAAGACATAAAACAGATAAAACAAACCGCTAATAATGGTATTTGGAAGTTTTTCATTCGTTTTTATTTTAAGTATAAAAATATTTAAATGTAATATACAGAACTAATTTAGCTTTTTAAGATAAATTCCTGTTGGGCCGCTTTTCTCGCAGGTATCCAGGCTGCCAGTACTGAAATTATAAATACAGTACAGCCTACTAACAAAAAATCGGAAAGCGCCATTTTCACAGGATAATAATCAATTATAAATGAACCGCCCTGTAAACCGACCAGTTTTAAATTTACCTGTAACCAGCAAATGACCAAAGCCAAAAGCATACCACCGACACCTCCTAATGATGCCAATAAAAAACCTTCATTTAAAAAAATATTTTGAATCCGCGATTTGGAAGCGCCCATCGCTTTTAGAACAGAAATGTCTTTTTGTTTTTCCAGCACAAGCATGGTGAGTGCGCCGATCATATTAAAAGCAGCTACAGCTAAAATAAGTGAAAGTATTCCGTAAATAACCCATTTCTCCATTTGCATCACTGAAAAAAGGCTTTGATTCTGTTCATATCTTGTTTGAATTTTATAAGAATTGCCCAATAATTCCTGCAATTTTTTTTGAATATCCTCTGGATTTGCCCCGTTATTTAGAGAGATCTCGATACCACTGAAATCATTGGGTTTTAAATCCAGCATAAATTGAAGAAAATCGAGATTGGTAAAAGCATATTTGTCATCAAATTCCTGCTGCACAGAAAAAATACCCGATGTATAAACTGTATACGAATGCATAGCATCAAGGCTAGAAAAATTTTTGCTTAGCCTGTTGGGTAGATAGACGACCATTCCACCCAGTTTATTATCCGGGTCTGCACCTACCGCATTGCTCACACCTGCACCGGCAACCAAATAGGGTGTTTCTGCATTTCCAAGTGTAAAATTTCCTTCCACTACATGCTTACTGATCCCATTCACTTTTCCATAAGCACTGTCTATTCCCCTTAGATATACGATTGTCTGGTAATCACCATTTACAAGGACAGCCTTTTCTTCTACAAAATAAGAACTTCCATTTATCCCCGGAATTTTATTGATTTTTTGCTTTGTTTCTCCAGGGATTTCTACGAATTTTCCATTTGCAGGCGTAACAAGTATATCCGAATAAAAATCACCATACATACTTTTTACCAGTCCTTCAAACCCATTAAAGACACTTAAAACAATGATCAGGGCTGCAGTACCTACGCCAATCGCCAAAACACTGATCCAGGCAATTATATTGATCGCGTTGGTAGATTTTTTTGATTTGAAATAACGCCAGGCAAATAATGCATTCATAGCAAATGAAATAAGTATAATGGAGATATACCCCTTTTATTTATCATTCGGTTTTTTTCCGGCTTCGATTTGTTTAAAAATCTCTTCCATTTTAAAAACATGGTCAAGTGTATCATCCTCATAATAATTAAAAACCGGGATTCGTCTCACCTGGTGTTTTATCTTATCGGCTAAAATTTTTTTAATTTCCCAGGCCTGGTTTTCAATCTTTTTCATAGCAGCAATCCGGTCCTCAATTTGGAAAAAACTTAAATAAATACGCGCTTCCAGCAGATCGGGCGTTACTTTCACTGAAGAAATTGATACCATTCCTCCATCTATCATATTCAATCCCAGGCGTGTGAAAATTTCATTCAGGTCCTGCTGCAAAATACCGGCAACCTGCCGCTGACGTTTTCCTTCTTCCATTACTTTATCATTTAATAGTTGTAAAATTAGTTACTTTGCCGCTCCCAAGCGATATAATTCATGAAGCAATACGCCAGGATATTCAGGTATTTAACATCTTACAAGCCTTCCATTTTTTTATACGTTCTCTTCACGCTCCTTTCTATTGTGTTTTCCATTTTATCGGTAGGTATGCTGATGCCGTTTCTTGACCTTATATTTTCATCTGGTTCAGGTAGTTCATCACTCCTTTCACAAACGACAAATCCAATTATACTATTTGTACGCGAACATCTTATAAGTATCATAAATTCCAGTGGAAAAATAACTGCACTTGGTATCATTTGCCTCGTGATTATTACAGCCATTTTTTTTAAAAACCTTTTCCTGTATTTATCCTACTATGTGCTCAATCCTGTAAAAAACAGGATCGCCAATTCTTTACGCATTGAAATGTATGACAAAATTCTTGAATTGCCCATTGGATTTTTTACAGAAAAACGCAAAGGTGACCTCATGAGCAGGCTTACCAATGATCTGGGTGAAGTAGAAAGTTCCTTAATAGGCGCCATGGAAGGCTGGGTCACGTACCCTTTAACCATTATTATCAACCTGGTTATTCTTTTTTCTCTCAGCATGCAACTCACTTTATTTGTGTTGCTTTTTATTCCTGTAATGGGTTTTATTATTGGCAGAGTATCGCGGACTTTAAAAGTTCAGTCAACAGAAGTTGCGTTGAAATATGGAGAAACTGTTTCTATACTGGATGAAACGTTGAGTGGTTTACGTGTTATCAAAGCTTTTAACGTAGAGAATATTCTTCGTACAAAATTTTTTAAAGTAAACGAAAGCCTGATATTAGCTAAAAACAAAATCGGCTATAGCAGGGACCTTGCTTCTCCGGTGAGTGAGTTTATGGGTGTGGCTATATTTTGTACCATTCTTTATTTTGGAGGAAGGCTGGTGTTAGGAAATGGCCTCGGACTGGAAGCTTCTGCATTTATCACTTACCTGGCATTATTCTATAATATTATTAACCCGGCAAAATCTTTATCTACTTCATTTTCCAATATGCAAAAGGGTAGTGCGGCCATCATACGCATTGAAGAAATTTTAAATGCACCCGTAACCGTTGATGATAACCCGAACGGAAAACAATTGACTCAATTTAAAGAATCAATAGAATTTAAAAATGTATCATTTTCCTATGAAAATTTTGTCATTTTGAAAAACATCAACCTGAAAATTGAAAAAGGAAAAACAATCGCTTTAGTGGGAAGCAGCGGTGCAGGAAAATCAACGCTGGCCGATCTTATCCCTAGATTTCATGATGTAAGTGGCGGTGAATTATTAATTGATGGAATTAATATTAAAGATTATTCTCTTAAATCTGTGCGCAGTCAAATGGGAATAGTTACACAGGAAGCTGTTTTATTTAATGATACGATTGCTGCAAATATTGCATTGGGCAAAGAGGACGCAGCTATAAAAGAAATCACACAAGCTGCTAATATTGCCAATGCGGATGGCTTTATTATTCATAAAGAAAATGGCTATAACACAAATACAGGGGACCGTGGTTCAAAATTAAGTGGCGGCGAAAAACAACGCGTAACAATTGCCCGCGCAGTCTTAAAAAATCCGCCAATCCTTATTTTGGATGAAGCCACATCTGCACTTGATACAGAAAGTGAGCGCTTAGTACAGGATGCCATTAATAATTTGATGCAGGACAGAACATCCATCGTAATTGCGCACCGATTAAGCACAGTCAGGCACGCCGATGAAATCATCGTATTACAAAAAGGAGAAATTGCAGAACGTGGAACACATGCAACTTTAATGTCGCTAAACGGTTATTATAAAAAATTAGTGGATATGCAGGAAGTGCATTAAATCGATTTCGCATTAATCAAAATACATTTATGGATGTAGAAATGCTCCGGGATTATTGCTTGACTTTTAATCATGTATCTGAAGAATTCCCTTTTGGAAATGATACACTTGTTTTTAAAGTAATGGGTAAAATTTTCCTGCTCGCAGGATTAGATAATACACCTTTAGAATTCAATGTAAAATGTGATCCCGAAAAAGCGATTGAATTTCGTGAACAATATGAAAGTATTTTGCCCGGCTACCACATGAATAAAAAACATTGGAATACCGTTATTTTAGACGGTTCCATTCCGCTGAAATTTGCAAAACAAATGATTCGGGATTCATATGATCTTGTATATGCATCACTCCCAAAGTCGAAAAGAGATGGTGAATGATTTACCAGCCTAAAATATAGGCAAAAATCAGCGGTACCACAATGGTAGCGTCACTTTCAACAATAAATTTTGGCGTATGAATATCTAATTTTCCCCAGGTTATTTTTTCATTGGGTACTGCACCACTGTAACTTCCGTAAGAAGTGGTGCTATCACTTACTTGGCAGAAATAACTCCAGAAAGGAACATCGGTCCACTCCAAATCCTGGTACATCATTGGTACTACACAGATCGGGAAATCCCCTGCAATACCTCCACCAATTTGAAAAAAACCAACGCCTTTTCCGCCGGAATTTGCACGGTACCATTCAGTCAGCATGATCATATATTCAATGCCTGATTTCATAGTAGAAGTTTTTAAATCTCCCTTTATGCAATAAGATGCAAAAATATTTCCCATGGTACTGTCTTCCCATCCCGGAACAATGATCGGGATATTTTTTTCCGCTGCAGCAAGCATCCAGCTATGCGCAGGATCTGTATCATAGTATTCAGTCAGTACACCGCTCAGCAACATTTTATACATGTATTCATGTGGAAAAAAGCGTTCTCCATTTTCCTCAGCATCTTTCCATATTTTGAAAATATGTTTTTGCATTCGCCGGAATGCCTCTTCTTCCGGGATACAAGTATCTGTAACACGGTTATAGTGATTTTCTAATAAATTCCATTCTTCCTGCGGGCTCAAGTCCCTATAATTAGGAACTCTTTTATAATGAGAATGCGCTACCAGGTTCATAATATCTTCTTCCAGGTTTGCACCGGTACAACTGATAATTTGAACTTTATCCTGGCGGATCATTTCAGCGAGGGAAATGCCGAGTTCTGCAGTACTCATCGCTCCTGCAAGCGTTATCATCATTTTACCATTATCTAGTAAATGTGTTTCATAGCCTTTTGCTGCATCTATCAACGCTGCTGCATTGAAATGGCGGTAATGATGTGTTATAAAACCGGAAACAGGTCCTTTTTCCATATATGTATTTTTCGGGGTAAAGATAATTTTTTTACCATAACACAAATCTTGCGTTCTAAAATTTTATTAGAATTTTGAAATAAGGTTACCTCATTTTAATTCAGCTATTTTTGCCAAAAAATTTTCATGCCTGAATTAAATAGACTTGAAGCCCCTGCAATTACAGACCCCGTAGATTATGATCTTACATTACAACCTTATAATCTTTTTACTTTGGATAATGGCGTACCTGTATATTCAATTCATGCCGGCACACAAGAGGTTATCCAGGTGGAATGGGTTTTTGATGCGGGCAACTGGCAGGAAGATAAAAGACTGGTGGCTGCTGCAACGAATTTTATGCTGAAAAATGGTACTGGCAAATTAAATGCATTTTCCATCAATCAAAAATTTGAATTTTACGGCGCTTTTTTATCTGTGCAATGTCATGTGGAAACAGCTACTATTTCACTTTTTTGCCTGGATAAATATGCGGAAATTTTAATTCCCATAGTTGCTGAATTATTGACCGAGAGTATGTTCCCCGAAAATGAACTGAATACTTTCCGCCAAATACAAGAACAAAAATTACAGGTAAACTTGCAAAAATGTGATTTTGTTGCGAATCGGCTCATAGATGCTTATTTGTACGGTTATTCACATCCTTATGGGGCAATTTCCAGTAAAGAAGCATATGATGCCCTTGAAAGAGCGGATTTACAAAACTTTTTTAAAACTTATTATTTAAATGGTTTTTGCAGGATTTTCGTTTCCGGTTTAATTCCCAAAAATATGGATAGCCTGCTGAATACTTCTTTTGGGAATTTACCATTGAATAAACAAAAATTACCTGAAAAAGTGTACACACAGTATGCCGAGAAAGAAAAAAAACATCGGGTTATAAATGATGAGAAGGGCGTACAGGCCGCAGTTAGGCTGGCCCGGCATTTTCCAAATAAACATCACCCGGATTTTATTAAAGCAACTGTTCTGAATAATATTTTAGGTGGCTTTTTTGGTTCCAGGTTAATGAGTAATATTCGGGAAGATAAAGGATATACATATGGTATCTATAGTTATTTTAAAAACTATTTAGCAGAGAGTGAATGGATTATTTCTACTGAAGCAGGCCGTGATGTAAGTGAAGCTACTGTAATAGAAATATATAAGGAACTTGAAAAATTAAAAAATGAACCTGTTGGGGAAGATGAATTATATCTCGTTAGAAATCAATTAATTGGCGGTCTTTTAAGTCACCTGGACGGTCCTTTTGAAATTATGAGCCGCTGGAAAAATTATATTCTGAATGGTCTTGATGAAAATTATTTTAACCAAAGTATAGAAGTTATAAAAAATATTTCAGCATCGGAATTACAGGCATTAGCGAACAAATATTTTTCAAGTGATTCGTTTTATGAATTAACCGTAATTTAAAAAAAATATGGCTTTTGTAGGTAAGATATTAATTTCTGCAGTCGCAGCTATTATCGCTGCATACTTTCTGAATGGTGTACATATTGACAGTAGTATTACGGCTATATTAATAGCACTTGTGCTCGCGATTTTAAATAGTTTTGTAAAACCCATACTCATTATTTTGACCATTCCAATCACTATCATAACGCTTGGTTTATTCCTGATTGTTTTGAATGTATTAATGATTGAATGGGCTGCAAAACTAATTCCCGGATTTACGGTAGACTCCTGGTGGTCTGCATTATGGTTCAGTCTCCTGTTATCTTTGGTTACTTCACTTTTGAATAGCCTTGTTGGTAAGAAAAAAAATATCGAATAAGATCAGGCATGAAGTTATATTCCGGAAAGTTTATATCATTCTTGTTTTGTAATTTGCTACATTTCCGATGATTCATAATCAAAAAAGAACAGTTGATTTTGCAACGTCATATACCTTTTTTAAAAGCTGTAATGCTATATACCATTTCTGCTTTCGGAGGTCCGCAGGGGCATTTTGGTATGATGCTTAAAACATTCGTATTACAGCGAAAAGATCTTACGGAGGAAGAATTGATTGAATACAACGCTTTCTGCCAGATGCTACCTGGCGCTTCATCTACGCAAACCCTTACGCTTATTGGGTTTAAGAGGGGTGGCTTGCCCCTGGCTATAATTACTTTATTGATATGGATAATTCCAGCCTGCGTTTTAATGAGCGGGCTTTCTTTTTTATTAATTTTTTTAGATCAGCGTTCTATTGATGTGGGTTTATTTAAATTCATTCAGCCAATGGCTGTTGGTTTCGTGGGATTTTCCGCCTACCGGATCTCAAAACATGCCATAACCAATACGATAACACGCGTAATTCTTGTGATTACAGCTTTACTTACATTTTTTCTTTTTAAAACGCCGTGGGTAATTCCATCCCTAATCGTAGCAGCCGGTATTGCAACCAATTTCAGCAGTAAAAGGATTCCACAGAAAGGAATCCCGTCTAAAAAAGTAAAATGGGGCAATTTATTGATTTTTCTTGCCGTTTTTTCTATGACTGGTATTGTGAGTGAAAAGGCGCGAAAAGAAAATTGGCCACATCGTGCACCCTTCAACTTATTTGAAAATTTTTACCGTTTTGGAAGCCTTGTTTTTGGTGGCGGTGATGTATTGATGCCCATGATGTACACACAGTATG
>JBDTAN010000275.1:0-3185 GCA_039924585.1 Chitinophagaceae bacterium
TACTGCTTTATTTAAAACCTATTTATGATACATACTCCACCACTTTATAATTTATTTGTTTACGGATCTTTGCGCAGCGGTTTCCGTAGTGATGCATACAGTTATATCAGTAATTTCTTTGACCTTACCGGCATTGGTAAAGTGCACGGTAAATTATTTGATATGGGGAAATATCCCGCTGCGAAACCTGTATCTGATGAGCATTTTATTATCGGTGAATTATACCATATTAAAAATGAAGCGGACTTTAGCTGGGCGATCGGGCAGTTGGATGTGTATGAAGGTGTTTGCGTAGAAGAAGATGAAATGCAATTGTATTACCGCGATATAGCAGAAGTTCAGATTGGCGTAGCAAAAGTGCCTGCCTGGATTTATTGGTTCAATGGTAATGTAGATAACCACAAATTCATTGAGTCCGGCGATCTTTTGGAATATTACAAGCACTAACAAAAATCTTCATTTTTAATTCCCAAATCCTAAATTATCCATGCAGGAACCCGGGCAAAAAAAAGTTTATTTCATTTCTGATTTTCATCTCGGCGCTCCCGACAATGCAACAAGCCTGGAGCGTGAAAAAAAAATTGTTCGTTTTCTTGAATCGATCAGAGAAGATACCTCAGAACTTTTTATCCTGGGTGATATGTTTGATTTTTGGTATGAGTATAAAACGGTTGTGCCAAAAGGGTTTGTGCGCTTGCTTGGTATGCTGGCTTCTTTTACTGACAAAGGTATTCCCATACATTTTTTTATAGGCAATCACGATATGTGGATGCATGGCTACTTTGAAAAAGAATTGAATATTAAAGTATATGAAAAGCCGGAGCGTTTTCAGTTTGGAAATAAAAATTTTTACATAGGACATGGTGATGGTTTAGGCCCGGGAGATCATGGTTATAAGCGATTGAAAAAAGTTTTTCGAAATCCATTTTGTCAATGGCTTTTCGGCCAAATGCATCCGACCTGGGGAATGGGACTTGCAAATTATTTCAGTGCCAAAAGCAGGAAAAAAACCGGCAGTTCAGACCAGGTATTTTTAGGTGAAGAAAATGAATGGCTGGTGATTTATGCCAAAGAAATTTTAGCCAAAGAACATGTTGATTATTTTGTTTTTGGCCATCGCCATTTGCCATTGGATATAGATCTTGGAAATGGCAGTCGCTATATCAATTTGGGCGATTGGATTCGTAGTTTTACGTATGCTTACTTTGATGGACATGAGATGCATTTAAAAAAATGGGAAGAATAATTTTTATCCATATTATTTTTTTACTGGGTTTTATAAAACCTGTATTTGCAAATGGCGATACTACGCTTCATTTAACTTTGCAAAAAACAATTGCCGGAAATTTTCGTGATTTTTATGCAGATAATTTGGGCAATATATATCTGATCAATGCAGATAACCGCATTAAAAAATTAAATGCAAACGGCGATTCGCTCACAGTCTATAATGATACAAGACGCTATGGAGATTTGTTTAGTATGGATGTAAGTAATCCATTTAAGGAAGTCATTTTTTATAGAGATTTTTTGACGATTGTTGTAGTGGATAAATTTTTGAACAGGCTCAATACGATTAATCTTCGAAATTATAATATCCTGCAGGCAAAAGCTGTGGCACTGAGTTATGACAACAATTACTGGGTATTTGACCAGTGGAGTAATACACTGAAAAAAATTGATGACAATGGAAAATTGCTTTTAGAATCCGCGGATTTCCGGCTGGCTTTTACAGATGAATTTAACCCGCAAAAAATCATCGACGCTGATGGTATACTTTATTTATATGATGAAAAGATTGGCTGGAAAATTTTTGATTATTATGGCCATTTCAAAAAAAATATACCTTTTCCAAACTGGACAAACGTACAAGCATTTAATGGAATGGTGTATGGATGGGTAAATGAAAAGTTTGTACAATCAGCAGTTGCATTTCCGGATGAGCAATATTTTGCAACAAACTTTTCTGCTTCAACTTTTAAAAAAATACTTCGGGCAGGAAATAATTTTTATGTTTTAAATGCAGACGGCCTTTCAATTTATAATTTGCAATAGTTTATTTTTTAAGAAATAAGATCCAATAATTTACTGATCTCTTTTGGTGCATTTCCAATAAATATTTGTTCATCATACATGATGACAGGCCTTTTTAAAAATGTATATTCTTTGAGGATCAAATCACGGATTTCTTTTTCGCTTAAAATTTTTACTTTCAACTTCATGGTTGAGTAAAGTATAGCGCGTTTACTGAATAACGCATTAAAACTGCCAGCCAATTTTTTCATTTGATCCAATTGGCTGGCAGTTATTTTTTCTTTTTTGATATCCTGCAATTCAAATCCATGTACTGCAGGATTTATTTTTTCCAGGATCTTTTTACAAGTATCGCAAGTAGAGAGGTAATAAATTTTTCGCATCATCAAATTTAAGGAAGCGAATGAAATTTATTTGCACTTTCATATATTTAATTGGAAGCAACTGGGGCCTTTCCACCAGCGGGCACAAAAATTAGCGCATCAGAATCCAGGCAATATCTTTTTCCCGTTGGCTTTGGCCCGTCATCAAATACATGACCAAGGTGTGAGCCGGTTTTAGAATCAACTACTTCCCACCTAACATCACCAGCGCTAACATCTTTTACCAACATCACAGCATCAGAATTTAAGGGAGCAAAAAAACTTGGCCAGCCTGTACCTGAATCAAATTTTGTATCAGAACTAAAAACCGGTTGTAAAGAAGCAGCGGAATAATACGTTCCTTTTTCATAAAAATGATTCAGCTTCCCGCTAAATGCAGGCTCTGTACCTTTTTGCCTTAAAATATAAAACTGGGATTTTGTCAATTTTTGTTGCCATTCTGCATCTGTCATTTGCATGGGAAAAGTATAACTGGCGCTGACTTTTTGGGGATCGGGATATTTTTTATCCGCTGTTTTTTTATCCAAAACCTTATTGGTTTGCGATTGGGTACAATTCGCCATGAGCAGTGAACTAGCTGCAAAAACGAAGTACAATATTTTTTTCATGTTTAAATCTTTTTATACCTGGATATACGATTTTAAATTAGCCTCAAATCTTGTCGTATTGTTAAACCACGGCTAATAACAGGTGAAAAAAAATGGTTAATTTTGATCAGTAACCTTGAGAAATTTTTGTATCTTTGCAGGCGATTTTAAATTTTCTTTC
>JBDTAN010000276.1:0-3364 GCA_039924585.1 Chitinophagaceae bacterium
TATGGGGAACAGCCTTTACCTATACCGGTGAAATCAAAAACGGAAAACCAGATGGTTTTGGCGTTGGTGTTTATAATAATGGCTATACAGTAAAATATGTCGGCCAGTTTGCAAATGGTGTAATGAGTGGAAAAGGAACTATGATTTACGCCAATGGCGCATTCCTGACGGGCGATTGGAAAGATGGTAAAATGAATGGCAAAGGAGCAAATGTAAACAAGGAAGGTACCTTTTATGTTGGTGGCATGAAAGACGGTTTGCGCAGTGGTAAAGGCTGGTTGGTTTTAAAATCAAATGCCTTTTACCTGGGTGATTTTAAAAATGATACCTATGATGGTATGGGCATTTATGGTTGGGGTGATGGAAGAACGCTGGCACAAAATATCTATGTGGACGGAAAAAGAGAGGGACCGGGATTCCAATATGAAGCAAAAACCAGTCAATTATTTCAGGGTACATGGAAAAATAATGAATGGGAAAGTGCTTCAACAACTGTTCCTTTTAAAAGTTTTATGCAGGTAGAGGGGTTTAAAAGTGATACTACTACAAAACAAATTTTGATTGCTGCCCTCGACAACAATAAATATGCATCTGATACTTCATTCTTTTATTTAAGAGAAAAGAATAAAAGATTTTTTGGTGTTTTTGATGCAGGATATCTCAAATCTGGTATGCAATGGGTAGACGATAAATCCAGGCTCATTGGTAATTTTGATAATGATGGAGCAGAGGGATATTGTTACAATTTTAAGTTTAATGATTTGTATGCCGAAGGTAATTATACAAAGGATTATATGAATGGCAATAATTGCCTCTTCATTGATTTTGTAGATTCAAGTATTTACCAGGGAGGCATGCAAAATGGAAAATACACAGGCAAGGCAATTTTTGTAAATAAAAATAATAATATTTATGACGGAGATTATATGGAAGGAAAATTCACTGGTACCGGAAGAGTTATAAAAAATACCGGCAGGACTTTAACCGGAACTTTCGAGGATGGCATTTCTGTAAAATTAACAGGCATCACACTACCAGATGGAAAATTTATTAACCCAAATCCTGCATCTTTTTCCGAGGCTTTAAATAATGTAGTCAATAGTTATTCTAATTATTTTGATGACGTTGTGGGTGATTACCAGGATGAATCAGATCTCGGGTCTATGTATGAAGGTCTCCTGCATTTTCCGGGTGATTCAGATCCTTTTTCCACTTCAGACTTTTTGTCTAATGATTTATACCAGTCAACGCTGGCAAAAAATAAAGATGAAAAAGCAGCAGAAAAATTATACAATGATGTTTCCAAACAAATATTAGCTACTTCCATTTCAGGCGTGTCAACAAATAAATTAAAACTTTCAGGAGAAACAGTAGCTCATAAAGCAGGTGAGGATGAAACAACCAGTGTGTATGAATTGGAAAAAAATAGTAATGCAGGATATGCTGATATGAAAATTTGGCTGACTTTGAAAAAAGATACAAATTCCAATACTTACACACTCTTAATAGTTGTGGGTGCTATGGATGAGGATAGTGATACAACTGCAACACCCTATTATATATAAAAATCAAACATGCTTAACCTACGAAAGCAGATTTTTTCAGTAATGGTTTTTACATCCTTATTATTTGCCTGTAACAATAATGAAATCGGTGATAGTAAGGATGTAAACCCGGAATCCATTTACATAGATTACCAGGTTTTATACAATGAGAACCTCGATAGTATCAATTGCTTTTTGCAATACCGGTTTGGCGGAAAGTCAGGCACCACGCTGGTTTTAACGCCACCCAGTCATGTAAATTTTAATGGTGAAAATATAGCCGTTGACAGCAGTCCGATATTGGGCGCATTTTACAGAAAACGTTTTTTACGCGTTGGTTTTGAAGGTGCAAACACAATACAATTTACAGATAGTAAGAATGAGATGCATGAAGAGACTTTTAATTTCGAACCATTTAGTTGTAGTGTTGCTCCCACAGTTTTTAAACAACCAGACGGCGTCGCTTTTACATTTGAAGGTGTGCAAAATAATGATAGTATTTTATTTGAAATTTCTGACACTTCTTCTGTATCCCCCAATATGGATACAATCATATTAATAAAGAATAATAAACTCATTATTCCTGCTTCTGCTTTTATAAAACTCTCACCGGGAATACTGGATTTTAAATTTCAGAAAAAACAAGGACGTCCTTTAAAGAATCCTTTGGCGGAGGGTGGAGAATTTATATTTCAATATATACTAAAGCCGATACGTGTGGAGATGATAGTGCCTTAGTTTCGACTTCGCTCAACTCTCGTTTCGACTTCGCTCAACTCTCGTTTCGGCTTCGCTCCGTTTCGGCTTCGCTCAGCGACCGACCGTTTCGGCTTCGTTTGGATTTCGCTCAATGACCGACCGTTTCGGCTTCGCTCAACGACCGACCGTTTTGTCTTCGTTTCGTTTCGGCTTCGCTCAACGCGCAAATTTTGTGTTGCTCAAAGATGTTTTTATAATTATGTAAATTCCTTTTTAGTCTTTTGTTTATATTTCCAAAAACCATAAACCAGCATACAAAAAATCAGTATAATTAAGCTTGAATAAAACACTTGTGATTGAGAAAATTGGAAATGTAATTTCGGCAAATTATACATGGGAAGGCCTGCTAAAGCAATCACAGTTCCCAGGCTCATAGCGGAAGCAGTTGCAGGATAAGAAGGCAAACATTTATACATTAATTGCAACGTAAGAGGCACAGAACTTTGTAAACAAGCGATGCCAAAACCCAGCGCCCATATACTTTCCCGGCCAATTTCAAAAAATATAAATGAGAGTGGTAAACTGATATACAACCAATTTTTCCAGCCAATTTTATCCGCCAGCACAGCACCTATTATTTTTCCACAAAAAGCGCTGAGTCCGAGGATGAGCAAACCATATTCTACTTGAGTAGAAAATTGGTTGATCATATCAAAGATAAAAGAGCGCAGTGTCATAATAAATAATAAAATAATCATGATTGCATCGTGCGCATCAGGTGTGTTTGATGAAATTTCTTTTTTAAAAATATACACCGGCCAGCCTTTTTTACTTATTTGAAAAAATAAAATAAAGATTAGCGCGAGGGCCAGCCACATCCAATCAAGTGGAAGTGTTCCGCAAAAACCACCAAGCGCGAGGCCTGCAACACCAGGCGCTGTAAAAATACCTAAAGGCGTTATTTTATTTTCACTTTGTTGAAGACAAATTGTACCCCCAATAACATGAATGCCCGCAGATGCGATTCCTGCAATGATGATCGCCGGTAAAATAAATTGAATACTTAGTGTTGTGGCGATAATTAATAAAAGAATTGATAACTGCCCGAAGATTTTTATTTT
>JBDTAN010000277.1:0-3111 GCA_039924585.1 Chitinophagaceae bacterium
ATTCATGGATGAACAAATAAAGCAAGTCAGCCTGAAGCAGAAAGACATACAAATTGGTATTGATAAAATGGTAGCCAGGCTGCAAAATGGTTTGGCATTCAGATCCAATGTGAACGAACTTAAGGCAGAATATCTTCAAACAGAACAACGTAAAATTGAATTGAATGCGGGCAGGAAAGGGTTGATAGAAACGCTGCAACTATTCATGAATGTGCATTTCAGCGATTCTGTTGTTTTTGACATGCCAGTCGTACAAAATACATCCAATGATATTTCCAGGCCGGAATTAAAATTATATGCTGATCAAAGTAATTTATTGGAGCAACAGAAATCACTGGTCCGTGCGGGCAATATGCCAAAAGCCAGCTTGTTTATGCAAGGCGGTTATGGCAGGCCGACATTTAATTTCCTAAAAAATGATTTTGATTTTTTTTATATAGGCGGTATTCGTCTTACCTGGCCAATCAGTGGATTATACACGCGGAAAAATGACCTGCAATTAATTGACATTGATAAAAAATCTAACTCGATACAGGAAGCTACATTTTTATTAAATGTGCAAACACAATTAACGCAACAACAATCTGAAATTGATAAAATGAACGCATTGGTTGAAAGTGATCAGGAAATTATAGAATTGCGTGAAAGTGTGAAGCAGGCAGCGAAGGTGCAACTTGAAAATGGAGTAATTACCAGTGGTGATTATATGCGGGAAGTAAATGCGGAGGACCAGGCGAGACAAGCATTAATCACGCACCAGGTACAATTATTACAGGCAAAAATTTATTATCAAACCATACAAGGGAAAAAATATGAATAAGAAAATACTTAGTGCATTGTTGATTACCTTTTCAATAATTGCCTGCAATGATAATAAACAGTCATTTGACGCTTCCGGCACTTTTGAAGCAGATGAAGTTGTTGTATCTGCGGAAGTATCCGGACAATTATTGACATTAAATGTACAGGAAGGAGATTCAGTTGCACTCAATAAAATTGTTGGTGAAATAGATGCGCAAAACCTATTGCTTCAAAAAGAACAAGTGCAGGCAAGTATCAAAGCGCTTGGTGAAAAAACAGTAGATACAGAACCCCAGGTTTTGTTGTTACAAAAACAATTAGCAGTGCAGCAATCTGAATTGCAAAACACATTAGATGAAACAACAAGGCTTGAAAATTTATTCAAACAAGATGCGGCAACAGGAAAACAGGTAGATGATATTCATGCCAAAGCAGATGTGCAAAAAAAGCAAATTGCTGTAACGCAGCAACAAATAAATGTATTGCGAAATAATGTTGCTACGCAAAACAGGAGTGTTTTAAGTGAAACAAAACCTATGGAAAAAAAGATAGCGCAATTGGATGAACAAATTTCAAAAGCAAATATTGTAAATCCAGTGCAAGGAATTGTACTTACAAAATATGCGGAAGCCGGGGAGTTTCTACCTGCAGGAAAAGCTTTATATGATATTGCCGATCTTTCTGAAATGACTTTGCGGGCTTACATTTCAGGAGATCAGCTCACACAGGTAGCGTTGGGCCAACATGTAAAAGTGCGGGTTGATAATGGTGCGAATGCATATAAAGAATTTCCCGGCATCATCAGCTGGATTGCAGATAAGGCGGAGTTTACACCCAAAACAATTCAGACAAAAGATGAACGGGCAAACCTGGTATATGCTATTAAAGTAAAAGTAAAAAATGATGGTTTTTTAAAAATTGGAATGTATGGTGAAGTGATATTGAAAACGCAACCTTAAAAAATAATTGAGCATGCCTGCAATTATTGCAAGAAATATTGTGAAGTTTTATGGTGTAAATAAAGACAGGATAAAAGCATTGTCGGGTGTTTCTATTGAGGTCAGTAAAGGAGAATTATTTGGTTTGATCGGCCCGGACGGCGCAGGAAAAACTTCTTTGATAAGAATATTGACGACTTTATTACTAGCCGATGAAGGAGATGGATCTGTTGATGGTTTTGATCTTGTGAAAAATTATAAAGACATCCGGCGAAACGTTGGTTATATGCCGGGAAAATTTTCTTTATATCCTGATTTAACGGTAGAAGAAAACCTGAATTTTTTTGCAACAATTTTTTCTACAACAATAAAGGAGAATTATGATTTAATAAAAGATATCTATATACAATTAGAACCTTTCAAAAGCAGAAGGGCGGGTAATTTATCCGGCGGCATGAAACAGAAGCTGGCATTGTGTTGTGCGCTTATACATAAACCATCTGTTTTATTTTTAGATGAACCGACAACAGGCGTGGATGCAGTTTCCAGGAAAGAATTTTGGGAAATGCTGTTACGCTTAAAAGAACAGGGAATAACTATTTTGGTAAGCACACCTTATATGGATGAAGCAGAAATGTGTGACCGTGTTGCCCTGATGCAATCCGGGAAAATATTATCTGTAGATACACCGTCAGGTATTTTAAAGGAATTTAAAAATGATGTTTTTGAAGTACGTGCTTCAAAAATGTTGCCTTTATTAAAAGAACTGCAGCAATATGATGGAGCAGTGGATGCATATTTTTTTGGTGCTGCACATCATATTGTGATGAAAACTAAAAATAATGAAACGGATCTTAAAAATTATTTATCAAAATTCAAACCTGATGATCTGGAAATACATGCGATTGAGCCAGACATAGAAGATTGTTTTATAGCCCTCATGAAAAATGTGTCAGAATAAAATATATGAACAATAATATAGCCATATCTGCAGAACTGCTCACGAAAAAATTTGGTGACTTTTTCGCGGTCGATCAAATTTCTTTTAATGTAAAGAAAGGTGAAATATTTGGTTTTCTCGGTGCAAATGGTGCAGGTAAAACGACTGCCATCCGGATGCTTTGCGGATTATCGCGTCCAAGCTCCGGAAAGGCTACTGTGGCTGGGTTTGATGTATTTACCCAAACAGAGAAAATTAAAAAAAATATAGGCTATATGAGCCAAAAATTTTCCTTATATGAAGACCTGACGGTAAAAGAAAATATTCGTTTTTTTGCAGGAATTTATGGGATGAGTGCAGCATTTATTAAAACAAATACTGAGGCTGTTATTAAAAAACTGCACCTGGAAGATGAAGCCAATAAACTCGTCA
>JBDTAN010000278.1:0-3097 GCA_039924585.1 Chitinophagaceae bacterium
CAGCCATTCAATGGATGGCAGATCGAGGTGGTTGGTGGGTTCATCCAACAGTAAGATATCCGGCTGTTGCAGGATCATTTTTGCCAGCAAAACGCGCATGCGCCAGCCACCACTGAATTCCCGGTAAGGCCTTTGCAGGTCTGTATTTGCAAAACCCAGGCCCTGCAAAACTTCTTCTGTTTTATGGTGAATTTCATAGCCACCCCGCACTTCGAGGTCATGTAAAAGATCTGTATATTTCTCTAATAATTTTTCATCCGTATTTTTCTCCAGGAATTTCCCCAAATCTTCAATTTCTTTTTCCAGTTCTTTGATTTTTTCAAAAGCCCCCATTGCAACTTCAAGAATGGAATCATTCGTATCAAAACTTAAAAGATCCTGGTGGAGATAACCGATTGTGGTTTCGCGGCTTCTTTCGACGGTGCCGGCAGAAGGCGCAAATTCCCCAACAAAGAGTTTTAACAAAGTAGATTTACCTGTACCGTTATAACCAATGAGGCCAATACGCTCACCCGGTTGTATATGCCAGGTCGCATCTTCGACGATTGTTCGTGCGCCAAATTCAAATGTTATATTATTTAGTCCTGCAAGCATAAAAAAAAATTGGAGCGCAAAATTAATTCAAAGAATCTGAACGCCTGCGCTTATTTAGGGGAAATGAAAGGGAATGATTAATTTTGCCTTTTTTGAAATATTAATTTGAATGACATGAAAAAAGGATTTTTGATATTAGCCATTGGCATAGCTGCTATAGCAGTTTACTTTTTATTTTTTTATGAACATCCTGCTGAAAATAAAAATGAGGAAAAGCAAACTGCTTTACAAGTAAGTGCGCATACCGATGAATTTAATAAAAATTTTTCCATTATAATGCAAACGTATTATTCCATGAAAGATGCATTTGTCAATTGGGATACTGTTAAGGCCAGTGCTGCTGCCATGCAGCTTGCATCAGAAATTCCGGCGTTACCACTAAAAGAGATGAAGGCAGATATTTTATTGATCAATACTGCTTTGGGCTATTCATTTAATGTGTCTGGCCAGGCAAAAGTTGTTGCGGCCGAAGGTAGCATTGAAGCAAAACGAGTTGCATTTGGTGTTTTATCAGAAAATTTATACAATTTACTAAGAACTGTAAAGTATGACCAAAACATCATTTACCACGATAAATGTCCGATGGCATTCAGGGATTCAATTACTGCATACTGGCTGAGTGATCAACGGGAAATTGTAAATCCATACCTGGGAAATAATCATCCAAAATATCATACTGCCATGATGCATTGCGGAAATATTGAAGACAGTATTGGTTTAGCTCATAATTAACCGTTTGTCATTACCTTTTTGGTATCATTGACATTTTTTTACCATCCTGAAATATTTTTAATGCTTTATAGGGTTTTTTTTCGTATATCTTAGCTAATCAGCATCTCTATGAAATTTTTACTTTTACCGGTACTTCTTTTTATATCATTGACTTCTTTTACACAGCAAAAACTTACCATTAATGGGTATGTAAAAGATTCCTTGAGCGGCGAAACGCTTAGGGGCGCAACTATTTCAGAGCTAGGAAGACAAAGTGCGATACAGACAAATAATTATGGTTACTTTTCTTTGACCTTGCCTGAAAATGCTTTTAATATCCAGGTGTCTTTCATAGGTTATGAAACAAAAATTATCCATGTAGATTCATTTTCAGAACATACGTTCACTATTTATTTATCGCCCGTTTCTTATAATTTGCAACAAGTAATTATTTCATCTAAAAAAAGAGAAAGTAATGTGCAAACTGCGCAAATGGGAAAAGTTGATTTAAGTATTGCAGAAATAAAAGCACTCCCATCTTTTTTGGGAGAAACAGATATTTTAAAAGCCCTGCAATTATTGCCGGGTGTACGAAATGCCGGTGAGGGAAATTCCGGTTTTTATGTACGCGGTGGTGGCCCGGATCAAAATTTAGTTTTATTGGATGATGCAGTGGTTTATAATACAGGTCATCTTTTTGGTTTCTTTTCTGTTTTTAACGCAGATGCAGTAAAGTCAGTCACTTTGATTAAAGGAGGTTTCCCAGCACAATATGGCGGACGGTTATCCAGCGTTATTGATATTGTAATGAAAGATGGCAACATCAATAAAACTGAAGTGGATGCAGGTATTGGATTGATTGCTTCACGTCTTTCAATACAAGGGCCACTGGTTAAAAATAAAGCTTCCTATATGTTGTCAGCACGCCGTACATATATAGATGCGCTGACGAAACCATTTCTTGGAAAAAGTAATAATTATTATGGTTCAGGCTATTATTTTTATGACCTGAATGCAAAAGCCAATTACCAGTTTTCAAACAATGACCGTTTATTTCTCAGTGGTTATTTTGGAAGGGACCAGTTTGATTTTAATAATGTAAAACGGTCATTTACCACCAGCAGTCCCTGGGGAAACAGCACCGCTACTTTGAGATGGAATCATGTATTTAATAAAAAACTTTTTGCAAATACGTCACTCATTTACAATGATTATAAATTTGATTTTAATGGCGCGCAAAATAATTTTAATATCAATGTTTCTTCCGGTATCAAAGATTTAAATGCCAAAATAGATTTTGATTTTTACCCGGTACCCGAACATAAATTAAAAATGGGCGCTCAATATACATATCATACTTTTTTACCCAGCCTTGTGAGTGGCAGCCAGGATACAACAGTTTTCGAACCATTGAATGTACAGAAAAAATATGCCAGGGAATTGGCCCTTTATATACAAGACGACTGGGCTATTTCAAAAGGCGTTAAAGTCAATTATGGCCTGCGTTACAGCAGTTTTACACAGCTCGGTCCCTATACTGCTTTCTCAACTGATGCGAATGGAAATCATACAGACAGTGCAATTTATAAAACCAACCAGGCGATAAAAACTTATGGCGGTTTTGAACCACGCATGACCTGGCGATTTGATATAGATTCTTTCAGTTCTATAAAAGTTGCCGTATCCCGTAACCTGCAGTACATTCATTTGGTGAGTAATGCCGGAACTACTTTGCCTACAGATATTTGGGTACCAAGTACGTACAGGGTGAAACCACAAATAGCCTGGCAAT
>JBDTAN010000279.1:0-3212 GCA_039924585.1 Chitinophagaceae bacterium
TCAGCTTACCATCAAAGTCACTGAAATTATATAATGAACGATGCCTGTTAAATTTATTTACAAAAGTTATTGTTTTGGAAACAGTGTCAATTGTTATAAGATTAGCATCATATAAAAACTTGCCATATAAAAGGAGTAAAATAATTAAAACCCCATAAAAAAAAATTTGACCTGACAGCGGAGTATTACCAAGTCCATGAATGGTAAAATAAATAAAAATACATAGACCAAATAAAACTGAGCCTAAAGAAAACCAAAATCCAAAACTTCTAAATTTTCCTTTTATGATCATGTCACAAAACTATATAAAGTTATTATTATTCTGTTTGCTAAAACTTTGTAATTATTAGAAAATAATTGACAAACAAGTTAAAGCGCCGTCCGCTTTTTCAATCTCTGACATATCCATTTCAATGACAGAAAAGCCTTTTGCCTCAACCAAAGATTTTGTTTTAGGAAAACCTTTTGGAAGTAGAACTTGTCCATTCACCATCAGACAATTTGCAGCATACGCTTCTTCTTCCGGCACAATAATTATATCATATTCCGAAAATATATTTTCGTCCAGATGCCCTTCTGCCAGTAGGATACAGCCATTTCCTACATATGTGCAAACAGATTTTAAATGCAGGGTATCCCGGATTTTTACACCAATCACTTCGTAGCCTTTTGGATTTATAATTGCCGCAACTTGTTTGATCGCTTCCTCATTTGATCTTGAAGAAATACCAATAAATATTTTCTGTTCAATTTTTAAAACATCGCCTCCATCAATTGTTGCGGGCGATGAAAGATGATGAATCTTTTTTAATGGTATTAATATTTTTTCCATCTCCACTGTTTCTGCAATTCTAGAAATTGTTCCCGGGTTTGTGATGATGGCGACATCACCAAAGACAATCGCAGTATCTTCTGTAAAGCAACAATCCGGTAAAGCATCATCAGCATCTATGCGGATTAATTTCAAGCCAAGTTGTGCCAGTGTGTTACAATAAGCTGCATGTTGTTGCTTTGCAAGTTCAACTTTGATTGTGGGTTTATCTGAAGCGATCGTTACACAATCCTGGTAGGTATTGGGAATAGCGCGGACAATTGCGAATTCATTTATCTTATTTTCTGTCATGCGCGTAAATTTTTTTTATAAATAATTCATTCCAATTTATAAACCTGCATATAAAAATAAAAGCAGGTTATTCTTTCGGTGTAATGCCCATATTATAAAACATGAAAGAAAAAATATCGGTATAGCTTGCAATATTATTTTTTAAGGAAGACCCAGAAGCGCCATGTCCCTGGTTCACGTCAATCCTTATCAATACAGGGTTTGATCCGGTTTGTTTTTCCTGTAAAGTTGCGGCAAATTTAAATGAATGCATCGGCACAACCCGGTCATCATGATCAGCAGTTATAACCAATGTTGCCGGATATTTTGTATTGCTTTTTATATTGTGTAAAGGAGAATATTTATATAATGCCGGGAATTGACTGGCACTGTCGCTACTTCCAAACTCACCTGTCCAAAATACGCCGCTGGTAAATTTTTGAAAGCGCAGCATATCCATCACGCCTACTTCCGGAATAGCTACTTTACAAATATCGGGGCGTTGCGTCATCACAGCGCCAATTAATAAACCACCATTGGAGCCGCCCATTATTGCAAGTCGTTCCCGGCTGGTATATTTTTCAGCAACAAGATAATCTGCTGCGGCCATGAAATCGTCAAACGCATTTTGTCTTTTATCAAGAATTGCAGCCCTATGCCATTCTTCTCCATATTCACCACCGCCACGGATATTCGCCACGGCAAGAATGCCATCGTTTTTCAATAATTCAAACATAGCGGACCAAAAAAATGGTGTTGTACTTACATCGAAACCGCCATACGCATACAACAACGTGGGATGTGTGCCATCTTTTTTAATTCCTTTTTTATGCACCAGGAACATAGGAACCTGTGTGCCATCTTTACTGGTATAAAAATATTGTTCCGTTTCATACTGACTTAAATCTTCTGAAAATTTTGATTGCTTAAAAACTTCAGATTTTCCTGTCTCAGGATCATATTTGTAAATGCATGGATTGTCAGTGAAAGAAGTGAAATCATAGAAGACGTATTTGTCATCATTAAACCCGCTAAATCCTGTTGCAGTTCCAAGTCCGGGTAATACAGGCTCAAACTCTAATTCCCCCGAGCTGGTGTACTGATAAATTTTAGTATTTGCATTTATGAGGTAACCGATAATAATCTTATCGCCCATCATCGAACTAAAATCCATTTTTTGTTTTTTCTCAGGTACTACTTCCTGCCAGTTGGCCATATCAGTTTTACTAAATACTGTTTTAATAATCCTTGCATTTGGAGCGCCTTTATTGGTTTGTACAAAAAGTGTGTCGCCCTTGTTTCCAATAACGCCATATGTATTATCATATCCACTAAACAGGGGCGTGAAATCTTTCGATGGATCATTGATTTCTTTTCCAATCATTCCATTTCCATTGCTTCCCGTAGCCAGGTAAATAAAAAGAAATTTTCCATCCTCAGATGTTTGCACACCAATGCCCATATCCGGGTTCGCAGGATAGCTGTACACAAACTGATCATCTTTTTGTTGTTGTCCCAATACATGAAAATAAACCGCCGCGTTTTTTGCAACAGCCGTGAGTTCCTTCCCTTTTTCCGGTTGTGGATAACCCACATAATAAAAACCATTTTTTGCCCAGGCCACGCCATCACCGCGCATCCAGCTAATACTATCTTTTAATGGTGTATGCGTGGCAATATCTATAAAATAGGAAGTACTCCAATCGCTGCCGTTGCGGTTGACATGATAAGCGATGTATTTTTTATCATAAGAAGGACCGTCCATCGCAATGGAAACTGTACCATCGGCAGACAATTTATTGGGATCAATAAAAACCATTGGTTGTCCTGTCAAACCTTTTTGATAATAGTAAACAGATTGATTTTGCAAGCCATCGTTCTTCGAGAAAAAAATGTATTCTCCTGCTTTAAAGTCATAAAAATTTCGGGGGTAATTCATTATTTTTTCAACCTGATTAGCAATGGTTTTTCTAAAAGGAATTTTAGAAAGATATGCTTCTGTAAAATTGTGTTGCGTTTGAATCCAGGCCTTCGTATCCGCGGCTGTATCATATTCCAGCCAGCGATACGGGTCACTCACTTTCGTGCCGAAATAATCATCCACCTGGTT
>JBDTAN010000280.1:0-3666 GCA_039924585.1 Chitinophagaceae bacterium
CTATCAACTAATTGGGAAACCAGTGTAGAACCAGTTGCCCGCAGCCATATTTTTTTTTCTCCCGTTATTTTTTTGATCTTATGAAAAATGGTAACATCTACAATTTGGCTCACTAAAAACGCGACAAGGCTTCCAATAATAATACGCATTCCCTGGCCAAAAATTCCATTGAATGCATTCTGCATATTGGGAACTCCATTATGTACATTACTCGACACCCAGAAACCAGCAGGCGGTACATGAATGGCCATATAAAACATGAGAAAAGCATATAAGATCAATGCAACCGTTGTATAGCTGATCCTGCGTACTGCTTTTGGCCCATAAAATTCATTGACAATATCTGTCACAATAAATTCCAGTGGCCATAATAAAACGCCGCATGTAAGGCTAAATGATAAGCCTGACTGGCCAAAAAGGGTGAAGTTTTCTTTCTGAATTCCCAGCAATGCTTCGAGGGAAAATATTTTGGTTCCAATACATTCAGCAATCAACGCATTGGCTACAAAAAAAGCAGTGAAACCTATGAAAAGTTTGGTGGGCTTATCCTGCAGAATTTTATGGATCATATAAAAAAGAAATGAAAGATTTGATAAAAGAGTGCAAACGTATTAATAATAATAAGGAATCCAGGAAATGTGCTCCTGTCGCCTTTTAAAATGGAAAACATAAAAAAGACAAAAGCGATCACATTCATAATAGGTGATAAAACCCAGCCCAGCATCAGCATCACGGAAACTACAAATTGTGGAAGTGCCAGGGTGATATACTGCATGATCAAACAGCCGATAAAAAAAATGTTACATATAAATGCAACCCGTTGGGTAAAAGCAAAAAGTTTTTGATTCATAGTATATTTCTCGCAGCAAAAAAATGTACAAGTACTTAAAAAAAGGACTCCAAAAGTAAACTTTTGTGATTTTCCTTAGTTCATGTAGGTTTGCTGCAATTTGATAAAGTTATGAATAAGTTCAATTGGCAGAAATTATTTCCACATTTAATTGCGATTGCCATTTTTGTTATAGTCGCAGTTGTGTATTGTAAACCTGCTTTGCAGGGAAAAGTTTTGCAGCAGGGCGATCTTGCGCAGTGGGTCGGTATGAGCAAAGACCAGCAAAATTACATGGATTCAAATGGCCATGCACCATTATGGACAAATGGAATGTTTAGTGGTATGCCGGGTTATGTGATTTTGGGTTACAGTAATAATTACATCGCGCCTTATTTTATCAAAATCATATCTCTTTTTCTTCCCTCCCCGATCGACTTTTTTTTCATTGCCTGCATCTGCTTTTATTTTTTAGCACAGGTATTTAAAATAAATCCCTGGGTCAGTATCATCGGCGCATTGATGTATGCCTATGCGACGTATAATCCCATTATTATTTCTGTCGGGCATGTTACCAAAATGTATTCCATTGCGTTTATGCCGGGTATCATTGCGTCCATACAACTTATTTATAATAAAAAATATTGGGTCGGTGCAGCGCTGACTGCATTATTTACTGCTGCGCTCGTGGCAGAAAATCATTACCAGATTATTTATTATACGATCATTATCATCGCCTTCATGGGCGTTGCATTTATCATACGTACTGCGAGAGAAAAAAACTTCAGGCATATGATCACAGCAGTCTGTTTTGCATTATTAGCAGGATTGATCGGTGCAGCTACAAGTGCCGTTTCCTTATTGCCCAATTATGAATATTCAAAAGAAACCATACGAGGTGGAAGTAACCTTATAACGAGTGGGGGTGATTCTACAAAAACTTCCACCGGACTGGATGAGGATTATGCATTCAGTTATAGTTTATATAAAAGCGAACCTTTTGTAATGCTTGTACCAGGTATGTTTGGCGGCAGTAGTGGAAATGCAGAAATAGCACAGGAGAAATCCAAAGCGATCAGTGCTTTGCAGGAAATGCCACAACAATTAGCGCAACAAATTGGTTACCCGAATTATTATTGGGGCGGAATAAATGGCGTTGGGACTGCAGGTCCGCCTTATGCCGGCGCAATTATTTGCTTTCTCGCCATTCTAGGGTTTGTGATACTCGATGACAAGTATCGTTGGTGGATGCTCTCCTGTTGCGTATTAACGATCATCATGAGTTGGGGTGGCTATTTCAAAGGTTTCAATGGCTTGCTGCTTGACTACTTACCGATGTATAATAAATTCAGGGCACCGAGTATGATTTTAGTGGTACCAACACTACTACTTGGATTGACTGCAACCTTAGCGCTTGATAAAATCATTTTCAGGATTCAGGATAAAAAAGCCTTTATAGAAAAGTATAAAAAAGCTTTATACATCATGGCAGGTGTTTTTGTTTTTCTGCTCTTTCTATATTTTAGTTTTGATTTTACTTCACAACAGGATACCTATATGTTGCAACAGGTAAATAAAATGGAAGACCAAATTAAAACGCCTATTCTAAATTTCCTGCATGCATTACAGGATGATAGGCGGTCACTTTATCTCGATGATCTTTTACGTTCTTTATTTTTTGTAGCCATCGCGGCAATTATGCTCTGGTTGTTTTTGAAAGAAAAAGTAAAAGCAAATATTGTATTAATTGTTATCGGCGTTTTTTCTGTAATTGATATAATGATGATTGATGTGAAATATTTAAACAGTGACCAGTATATCACGAAAGACGATTATGCAAATATTTTTCAGCCCACAAAAGCTGATCAGCAAATTATGCAGGATAAAAGTTCTTACATGGTACTGGATCTCAGGCATGGCGGGCTTTCCGGCGCATTCAACCAGGGCGCGTTAACAGCATATTTCCATCATTCTATCGGTGGTTATCACCCGGCTAAACTAAGTATCTACCAGGACCTTATAGAAAACCAATTGATGAAATTTCCCAATTGTTTGCCTGTATTGAATATGTTGAATACAAAATATATTATTACAGCAGAAGACGTAGCCCAGTTAAATACGGCTGCTTTGGGAGATGCCTGGTTTGTACAAAATGTACAATTTACAAAAGGGCCAAAAGAAACAATGGATGCATTAACGAACTTTAATCCGGCACAAACTGTTTTAGTGGAGCAAAGTTTTAAAAATGTAATGCATCAACCAGCATCATTTGATTCTTCAGCAAGTATACAAATGCTTTCCAACCGGCACGACACCGTTATATATAAATCAGTATCAAAAACAGAAATGCCCGCGGTATTCAGTGAAGTATATTATAGTGAAGGATGGAATGCATATATAGATGGCAAGAAAACGGATTACGCAAAAGTAGATTATGTATTAAGAGGAATAATGATACCGGCCGGAACGCATACAATTGAATTCAGGTTTGAACCCGAAAGTTTTGCATTAGGCTGGCGAATTACAACAATCAGTTCAATTTCAATTATTCTCTTATGCTTCATTTCAATTTTCTTTTTTTATAAAGAGAAAAAGAAACAAAAAGTTATAACAATTCAAACATAAATCAATTTTTTTTATAAAATCGGGCAAATGATTATTGGAAAAGGCATGGTGGCAAAGGGTTTCAGAAATTATGAAAAAAATGATGACATACTTGTATTTGCTTCAGGTGTTTCAAATTCTGCTAATACCAGCACTGTAGAATTTGAAAAGGAACAAAGTTTATTACAAGACACAATTATAAATCATCCGGGAAAAAAATTAATTTATTTCAG
>JBDTAN010000281.1:0-18028 GCA_039924585.1 Chitinophagaceae bacterium
ATCATCAAATTCCAATTGTTTGATGCCACCAACATTGCTAACTACGGGGACACAACCACAAGACATTGCTTCCAATAAAGAAAGTGGTAAGCCTTCAAAATCACTGGTCATTAAAAAAATATCCATCCGGTGAAAAGAAGCAACTGTATCATGGAGCTGGCCGGGCATTTCAATCACATCCGTAAGCCCTTTTTCTTTCACCATTTCCTTTATTTTCTCCTCTTCATAATCTGCCCCGATCAGTAAAAAACGAATTTTATCCGACTTTTTATGAACGGCTTCGGCTACTTCTACCCAACGGTCAATCCGTTTCTGGCGGCGAAACATCGCTACAAGGCCAACTATTAATTTACGGGAAGCATCAGGTGTTTTTTGTTCAAATTTAAATTTATCTGTATTGATCCCATTTATAAGCGCAATATGATTATTGGTTTTATAAAACCAACTTTTTTGCACTTTTTCCAATGTATAAAACACTTCATACCCGCATGAAATAATACTGTCATACATTCCATAAGTGAGTCCATTCATATAATAATGCAGGCGATGGTGGTGCGTAAATAAATTGTGCTCCGTATAAATAAATATAGTTTTCGGGCAAAGCTTCTTTGCAAAAGCAACCAGCCAACCCATCAAAGGCAAATGAACATGAACAATTTCATATTTATTTTTTCTTATCAGGCGAAGCATTTTTATATATTCAAGTGGAAATTTTCCGGAATAAATATCGAATGAATAAATATTATTTACAAGGCCATCAATTTGAGGTACTAATTCTAACCGCCTGCTATTGCCAATTATCAAGTCAGAATCCAGCCTTTCCCGAAATCCTTCACTATGAAATAATTCGCGTAATAATACTTCTGCACCACCGTAATTAAACTGGCTGATTACGTGTGCGATTTTTATTTTTCCATTCATGTATTCTTACGTATTTAGAGTGATTAGCCTGTGTTCCTGTAACGCATGTGGTGGCAATTGTCGCACTTTGAAAAATTTCACTTTACCAGTTTCCCATAATATACTTATTGTAAAAATGAGGACTGAATTATACCATAAAGTGGAATCCCATACGCGGCTCGTAAATAAACCAGCAACCTGGGAAATATAATAAGCAAATGTGGGGACGGCGAGGATTAACTGATTCGTTCGCATGGCATATTTAAAATTTTGGTAGCCCCTATAAAAAACAGCCCATATAAACAAGAGGTAGAAAATAGAGCCAATCAGTCCATATTCAACCATAAACTCAAGAATTGTGTTGTGCATAATATGGCCTTCCACTTCAGGTGCATAGACCGTAACTGCATAAATAGAAGCTGTTTCGTCTCCGCCGAAACCAAGCAACGGCTGATGCAAAATTGCTTCAACGCCTGAGTACCAAAAATCTGTTCGGCCAGTACTAATATCCCCTTGTGATTCCTGGTATAAAGCCCGTTGAATAGTTGCGGAATCCTGTAATAAATATAATGCGATTCCTCCTGCAAGTATTCCTAATACAACCATTGCAACTTTTAAATCCGTGCTCCTATTCCATAATGTGAGATACGCACAAGCTATAACAATTAGGAAAAAGCAAAGAAAACCATTCTTTGATCCAATTTGCATGACCACATATAATGTACCTACAATAGCAAGAAGAGAAATTATTTTTAAAATTAAATTCTTTTTCTTGTCAAAAAATGTGATAAAAGCAAATGGGATCATGGTTGATAAATTTCCCCCCATAATACCATGGTGAGACATCCCAAAAACGGACATATCAAATCTTCCTACACCCGGATTTACAATAATATAAACAGCCACAACGAGCAATATAAAAGGGGCCAGGGTTTTCAAAAGATTTAATGATGTTAAAAACCTGGATTTTGAATAAGTTATACACCACTTAAGCAGTAACCAGAAGAAAAATACTTTGATCAGCTTTAAAACAACGCGTACCCATGCGGGAGTTTGGATCGCCGGTACCTGTGGATGCATGAGCAAAACTAAGTAACCGATTCCCACAATAACGGCTAGCCATATAAATAATAAAGTCAATTTAAAAGGTACCCTTTTTTTTCTCTTTTGAATGAGATCAAATATGATTATGGGTGTAAGGAGCGCAATGGCAATACTTTCCGCCATACTTGATTGGGAAACTCCGGCATCCTTTGTAGTAGTGGCAAGCGAGTTGGTGGTTAAAGCACCCTCCACAATCGGGATAATTAATAATAACGGTATGAGATAATCCCTGTTAAATAAGATTAATGGTATAGTAACAATTAAAAGTGGAATGCCTGATCCCAGAATAGTGGAGATAGCCACACTAACTAAAAAAAAGAATATTGCAAGCCAGAATTTGATCTGCTTTCCTGAAATTACGAATGAAGGCATATTTGACTTTTATTTCTAAAATAAATAAATTTAAATACCGGTTCCTATTTACACATTATCTGTAAATAATTTTGGGCAAAAGTAATTTTTATATTGCCATCTTCAAATGTTTGACATTGAAACAAAAATTAAAATTTTACACAATTATATTCTTTAATCCTGGCAGCAAAATTAAAAAACAAATAATTATAAAAACTTATTAGATCTTACTCTTCTTTTAATACGCTTTAGTAATCAAATTATTCAATATCTACCTGTACGACTTTTTCACATCTGGATATTTATTAAAAAAAAATTAAAAATATCCATTTTCCAAGGCCCAATGCTTTACTTCTTCAAAATTGTCAATCATATTTTCCAGTGCAGGCGGATTCAATTTTTGTGTTGCCGGGTTTATGTTTACCCTGGAAACTTCCAAAAAATCAAAAACTTTCCCTGTCATTTCTTCCCAATTCGCAAATTCAGAATAATCAATTTCAAGGGTATCCATCCCGGCAGAAATTGCCTCCAGCTTTTTTGCCCACTTACCAGTCTCAATCATTTTTTCTTTCAAAAGCTGTAAATTTACGTGTAATTTTTTATTCGTATTTTTATCTGCACCAGGTTCATTATGGTAAATCCCACTTTCTCTTGCTTTCATATCCGAAAGTACGTTTCTTAATAGATTTTTACGCGTAAGTAAAATAACTTTTACTTTATTTTTTTTTAAATAAGTCATTATCCCCGGCATATATAAAATATGTTGATACATCATTTTAAATCCTACAGCTTTATTTAAAGGATTTTGATGATTATAAAAATCATTCATAAAATCATCAAGCCGAAACAGGACATTTGGAAAGTTGATCAAATAATTTATTTTATTACTCAATGCTTTGAACCTCCAAAAAGGGAACTGGTTTTCTGAGTGATAAATTTTACCAGGAAAATAAAATAATTCGCCAGCGCAAAAAACTTGCGGATGCATGTCCAGTGTTTTTACTAAAACCGTTGACCCTGACCTGGGTAATGTAATGATCACAAATCTTTTCAAGTCGTTTTGCATCCTAAATTGTTTCATTTAAGGGTTCTTCCATAAGATTTTTGCCATTGCCTTTTTTACCTTTTTTTACTTTTATTATTTTCATGAGTTGTTCGCGAACAGGCGCAAAATCTTTTCCCAATAATTTTGGTTTTTTGAAAAACGCATACCCAAAAAATACGCCAAGTAATACACAGAGAATGGAGAAAGCAATGATTTCATCGTGTATCAGGAATAACAACGAGTAATAAATAATGAAAGCAGGCGGCACTATAAATACAGATAATACAAGTCCATTTTTAAATGGAGTGAGAATGAGTTTTTGCCATTGTGTTCTAAAAACCCTGTTGCGAATTGTCATAATCATAGAAATATAATTCTGCATAGATGCCAGGGTAATGCCCCAGGAAATACCAGGCAAACCCCAATAATGTCCTACCCAAATACCAATGGCAAGTGCGATTAAATATTGAAACTTTCGATTGGCATTTTTATAAATTAAATTCCGAACACGCATCAATGCATCCGCAACTTTTGTGGAAATCCTGAATGGTAATGAAAGGAGTAAAATTTGCATAGGTATTATTGCTTCCTCCCAATGATGACCTAGTAAAATATATACTATAGGTCTTGCAAAAACAATGGAGAAAAAGCTGATCGGTAACAGCATTGAATTGGAGAAGGAGAGGCCTTTATAGAAAAAACGAAATAATACATTATCCTCATCCCCAATCTTTACCATAGAAGGAACCATTAATTTTTGCACCATATCTCCAAGATACCTCACAGGTAAACTCGTAATCCTGTAAGCACGGTCAAAAACTCCAAGCACATTAATGGGCACTAATTTTCCTATAAACAAGGTAACCCCAAAATTATTCATATAATTATTGATCCTCACCAATGTAAGGCCCATGCCATAATTAAACAAGTCTTTCCAGTGCCTTAATGTAGATCCTACTTTCAAAGGCAATGGTTCATAAAACCATACCATGATGCTTTTTGCGAAAAAATAAAAGAGTAATGACCAGATCATCGCCCATACACCGTACCCATAAATTCCCATAATTACACCCAACACATTACTGGCCAGCATGCTCATTCCATCACAAATAAATATTTCTTTAAACCTAAATTCTTTTTGAAGAAGATTCATTGAAGAAGAACCAAATGAAAGAAAAAAGAATAGAAGTCCCACTACCCGGAGGATCAAAGTGAGAGATGGTTCTTTGTAATATTCTGCTATATAGGGTGAAGCAATATAAAAAAGAATATACATCACAAAGGCAATGAGCAAGCTAAAAAACAATGCAGCATTTTTATGTTGTGGTTCCACTACCCTTCTCTGTAGTAAAGCATCGCCCATACCGGCTTCAGATATGGATGTTACAAAATTGAGAAATGCATTTGCGATGGCGAATATACCAAATGCAGCTTTTGAAATATACCTGGCCATCACAGCATAAAATATAAATTGAGAAGCGACAATTACAATTACATTCAATAATTGCCACATTCCTGATTTTACTAAGACATTCTTATTTGGCATGATCAGGTTTTATTAAAAATTTTACCAGCCAGGTTTTTCGCATGATGGTTGTTGAAATATTTTTCCCAGGATGCATCCAGCCTGATCTCTCTTTTATCAAAACGTTTTGGTGTTCCACCTAATGTATGATCATCGAGTAGTTCCATATATGCGGGTGTTTCAAAAGTCCGCATACCGGTAAAAGAAAATATTTTTTCCAGTTCTTCGCCGGTTTTTTCTGCCAGTTGTTCGTACCGGATAGAAATAATATCTTTTTTAAGTATGTATTTTAAAACACCAGCCGCGAATTTTTTATATACCCATGCTTTATAAAGATCCTTCAATGATATTTTTATTTCTTTACTTTCTTTACTCTTTTTTTTGGAGTAGGCAATACCACGGATATCCCTTGTCAAAAAAATAAATTTCATGGGAATTTCCTTTTTCCTTTGATATAAAGCCAATGCCTGAATGGGCAATTTGGAGGAATCTATAATAAAATTTTTGCCAGTCAATTCAAAAACAGCCTGATAAACAGCGAACACGTTTTCAACTATTTTATTAGCTTTTTGGGATCTTATTTTTTGGAATATTTTCTTTTTAAAAAAATTGGGTGATACGCCAAACGCCAAAGCTTTCAAAGAAGTATACGGCCAATTAATCTTTGTTTCAAATTCTTTAGAGTTTTGGCCACTTAATACTTTTTGCAAAACAGGAGACCAAAACGGGCATGCGGAAAGCGCTTCTCCACAGGAGCAATTCCAACCCCATTTTTCACCTGGACCTTCTTTCAGGACATGGTTTTTAAGCATGGCTACTTCACCCAATGAAACGGCTTCATTGGACTTGGATAATATATTTTCCAGTAAAGTGGAACCTGATCTTTTATCAGAAATTATATACAATATTGTTGGAACTTCAGGCATAATAAAGGATTCTGACATCAGGAACAAAAAGTAAAATGACCAGTTAAAATCTGATCCATCTTTTCTTTTTCCTGCATCATTTCCGGGTCATTGGAAAGTTGTTTTTTGTTTTGGTTATAAATTTTATTTTCTTTTAAATACTTGTCAATTTGTATCGAAGGAGGCAATGCGGAAAAAGATAAAATATCTGCTACTATTTTTTCAGGCATCTCCACAAAATCTTCATAAGCAACAGTCATACAGGGAACCTGGTTAGCTGCAACTTCTGCATTCGTCATTTCCTGGATTTTTTTATATTGTAAGGCTGCCAGCAGCCAGGGATGATCTGTGTTTGAATTAGCCCAGGCTACTTCCTCTTTTGTATAAGCGCCTTGCCACCAAAGTTGGTGTGCACCTTTATCCTGCCAAAAATCTACTTTCAACCAGGATTGAATGGTGTAATATGGATCCCTGACAATATTAATGTAAATGGCATCCGGGAAAATGCTTTTTAGATATCCAATTCTTGAAGGGCCGGTAATTTTAAAAGTTAACCTTTCCCGGGACTGGTTTTTAACCATTTTGGAAAAAAACGATCGAATTTTAGCAGTTTCTTCCGCAGTTGCCCTTTCATTTAATAAAAAACCCCGGGAAAAATCGATCCTGTCCCCCGTAATCTGTTCCCAGAAATCGTATGCTTCCACGGGTTTAAATATGAATTTATTGAAAAATGAAACTTTATTCAATTGTGGTTTCTGTCCATAAATATGCCAGTGTTTATTTTCAAAAAAACGACGGAAATAATTCACAGAAGTCGATGCCGGAAATTTATCCTGATAATTTGAAGGCCACGCAAGTTGCTCATGACGAAAAATAATTTCAGATATAACAGTTGAACCCGATCTGCCGGAGCCTATAAAAACCAAAGGCTTCGCAAGTGTTTTCATTTGTTTAATTATTTTTCCTTTACATACTTGTTTAGGTTATCGAAATAGGATAAACGTATATTTTAATCCTATTTAATTTTTAGAAAACATTCTTTTCCAAATAGATTTACTTTTTTTCTCTTCATAATAACCATAACCATATCCTTTTCCATAACCATAACCATACCCATAATTATACCCTGCGATTTTCTTTACATCATTTAAAATAATGTTCAAGCGTTTCAGGCGATTATTCATATATAGTTCTTCCACCAGTTTGATCTGGCGTTTGAAAGTGTATTTCTGGCGAATTACATAAAAATTCAAATCGGTGAATTGTCCAATAATCAAAGCATCTGTTACGAGGCCAACAGGTGGTGCATCTACGATTATATAATCAAAATTTTCCCGCAGGTATGCAAAGAGTGTATTTACCTTTGGATTAGTGATTAATTCAGAGGGATTTGGAGGAATTGTGCCTGAGCTTACGAGAAAACAGTTCTCATGAATATTTGTTGTTTTAATGATTGAACTTACCGGCACATTTGTAACGATATAGTTGGTCATTCCGTTCTCATTGCTAATTCCAAGTGCTGAGGATACTTTTGGTTTCCGAAGATCCATTTCAACGATCACCACTTTTTTCCCTGAAATAGCTAGTGCACTGCCAAGGTTGATGGCCACGAAAGTTTTTCCTTCTCCGCTCATGCTTGATGTCATCATCACCACCTTATCATCGCTACCCGTCATTAAATATTGCATGTTTGTCCTTAATGTTCGGAATTGCTCAGAAATGGCAGTTCTGGAATCCCTTGAAACAGCGACGACCTCATCTGTTTTGCTATGATTAATTTCTGCTACTACAGGCACACTTGTTTCATTGTTGATATCAGCCGGCGTCAACACTTTATTATTCAGTAATTCTTTAAAGAATAAAACAGCTGATGGAATGAGGCATCCCAGGACAAATGCAGATAAATATAATATTAAACCACTTGGCCAGTAAGGTAATGGATCAGCTTGTGGTTCATCAATAATACGGATTGGGGAAATATTACTATAACGGGAAACTTCAGTTTGTTCTTTTGTTTGGAGGAGATAAGTATATAAACCTTGTAAAACTACCTGCTGACGTGAATAATCCAGGTAAATTCTTTGTTGTGTAGGAACTTTTTGTACAGAATTATCCACAAGATTATTTCTTCTTCTAAGATCAGTTTGGTTAACTTTTAAACCCTGGATGAAAGTTTTCATCATTTTCAAAAGGTCACTTCTTTGTTGAGAAAGTTGAATGTCAATACTTTTAACTGCAGGGTTATCTTCCGTAAGATTCAATAATGATTTTTGCCTATCCAGTTGCATTGAATTATATCTTTCCAATAAAGCAACAAATGCAGGATCGGAAATTGGTGCCGTAGTCGGCATAATCCTTTCATTATTATTATTATCCGTCAGGTAGTTAATAAGCTCCTGCACAACCTGAATCTGTACATCCTGCTGAGAAACCTGGTTTTGAATATCTGCAGTAGTTTCTACTAACGCTTTTGATTGTACATCTAAATCAGTGAGGTTGTTACTTTTCTTAAAACCTTCTATGTCTTTATCTATGCCGCCCAATTCTTTTGAAACTCCGACTAGTCTTGAATTGATGAAAGCTACTGTACTATCTGCAATGCGATTATTTTCAGTAAGGCTACTTTGAACGTAAAGTGCAATTATTTTGTTTAATATATCTTCTCCTTTTTTCTGAACAGGTACATCTACACTTAAATCAATAGTTGTAACATCTGTGCTGGTAACAACGGCGGTGATATTCTCTGAATATACATTCAAATATGTATTTCCGTAAGAATCTATTTTCATGCCCAACTGGTGAGTAGAATCTTTTTCTTCAACGAGTGGATTTTTAACCAACACCCATTTGCCATATTTGAAATTTAATGTATCGCCCCATGTTGCCTGGAAGCTACTATCTGATTCCTGATCTGTAAATGTTACTTTATTTTTATTAATTCGTATATCATATTCTAATGGAGCATCTATTCTACTTATAAGTGATAGGATATTTATAAAAAAAGGTGATTTATCATAACTCTCCTGGTAACGAATGTCACCCTGAGCCCAATAAGTTACATTTAACTGGAGATCTTTGATTGCCTGATTTAAAATTGTACGTGATTGCATGATCTGCAATTCATTGTTTACATCAGTCTGAGTTGAAAAAAGTCCAAGTTCAGTAAGTAGATCGCTTTCACTCAGGCCGCCCGATGTTTTATTACCATTATCTCCATTCACGAGCACCTTTGCATATGTATGATACATAGGTGTTGCATAAATATTATAAAGGATGGCTATTCCAAAGCACAAGATACCAGCTAAGACATACCAGTACCAGTTTCCCAACACTTTTGCAACGAGGTATTTAAAGTCAAAATCATTGCCTTTTTCATTATATACCTGTACATGAGTACTATTCTGATCCTGCATTTGTAAGATTTATTTAAATTAAAAACAATAAGTGTATTAACGGAATAAAACGCGCGATGTTAAAATCACCAATAAAGATAAAGCCGAACCTATCAAAGCAATATCTCTAACCCTGAATGAATTAGTACTTTCAACCCTTGAAGCTGTTGGCTCAACATAAATCACGTCATTAGGACGCAGATAGAAATATGGTGAACTAATAGATGACGAATTATCCATATCAAGGCGTGTAATTTCTTTTTGACCATTATTGTCCCTTATTAGCATTACATTATCACGGCGCCCATAAATAGTAATATCTCCCGCGAGGCCTAAAGCATCTATAACGGTAGGCTTTTCATTTGGAACAATAAAGGTGGAGGGATTTTTCACTTCACCTAAAATAGTTACTTTGAAATTTGCAAATCGAACATTCACCACGGGTTCTTTAAAAAATACTGCAATTTTTGATTGCACAACGTCTCTAACCTGGTCTGTTGTTAACCCTTTTACAGTCACATCACCAACATATGGCATGTGTACTTTACCTTCTTTGTTTACCAGGTAACCTGCAACGATCAACTGGCTGCCCCCTATTGAATTCCCCGCAGCATTTCCCGAAAGTACCGGCAAGTTTCCTTGGTTCAATACCGTGTTTGCGGCAGGATCAATTGTTTGAACAGTAATGTTTAATATGTCATCCACATTCACGACCGGTGAAGTAAATGCCGGCAATGGAATACTCTTTACTTGTGAGGTAGAATCCGGAACATCTTTAAAGTAAGCTATACGTTCGGTTTTGCAGGAAAATAATCCAAATACCATAAATAGTATTAGAAAAGATGTGGAAAGTTTTGCAGTCGCTTTAAGAAGTGTCATGTGTTGATATATGTATTTTTTAAAAAATTCGTACAAATGTAGTAGCCCTTTTCATTGGAGCCAAATTCAAATTCATTTGTAGGGTTACAAAATATGTTAAACCTTTGCTTTTCATATGTTTTATAAAGAATCAGCCAGCATTCTTTGTGTTTTATTTATCCTGAATTACTTCCGCTGGCTTCTTTTCTGAAATCAAAGATGTGTCTTTTTTTATAATTCCAATTTCCTTCATGCGTGATGCTATGAGGCTTGAAAATAAATCTGCCCCTTTTGCATTCAGGTGTACAAGGTCATAAAAATATTCTCTTTTGATGAAAGCTGTATCATAAGAATAATCCCATAACTCCACATTGTATTTATCCAAAATTTTCTTCGTCTCAATCATAGATGGTGTAGCTGCGGCAGGTAATGCATAAATCGGGGAAATAATTACAATCAATGGTACATGATGATCCGTAACAGTTTTGACAAAAAACTCCAGTTTTTCAGTGGCATACGTACTCACATCCGATTTGGCTGCATCCACAGCTTTTGGGTCTTCCTGTACATTGTTACCATGCAATGGCTGATACCCGTTTATGTTATCATTTTTCGTACGACTTGAATTGCGAATAATACTTGCAATCATGGAATTGTAGGTATACAGCTTTGAAATTTTCGCTTTAATCAATTCCTTGGGAAAAAGGTCTTTGGCAAGTGCTTCGAAATTTTTATTCGTAGTAATATATGGGAGAATCATGGCTGATAAAACATCATCACCCGCTTCCCCACTTTTCCACGATAATTCTTTTGGTGAAATATCCAGTACAATTGCCTTTGGAGTACCTTTTTGAAATGCCGCTGAAATGATCGCAGCATGATACAAAATGTTCGATGCATTTCGCCCGCAATTGTATGCAGATAATCCCAGGCTATCGGTAAAAATATTACAGTCATACGTATGAACAGCGCGGGAGCTGCCATAAAATAATATGTCTTCGGTAGGATTATCCAGCGCATGTGCAAATGCCGCAGAATCACCCATCGGCTGTTTTTTGAAATAATATTCCAGTATGGAGCCCACTCCCCGGTCAATCACAAACATGATCGCTGTAAGAATCAAAAGGTTTTTAAAAAATCGAAGTACATCTTTATTCATCGCAAAAAATTAAAACTGGAAATAAACAAACTGCCCACCATTGAAAACGCCGATCATTAATAAAATTGTTATGGCCAATGCATATCCCGTATATCTAACCGCCACATTCTGGTGATTAAATAATTTAATTTTAGGATAAAATTCCTGGCAAATCTCAACAGTATATAATGCTAATATTGCGAAAACACTATAAAAGAATGCGGATTGTGGCTCTCCCAGGTAAACGCCTTTTCCTTTTAAGGTAAAAATTGATTTTATAATATACCAGGAATCCCCGAACGTCCTCGCCCTAAAAAATACGTTTACAATACAAGCAATTAAAAATGGCACAGCTATCTGGAAAAAAATAGCAACCGGACCAAGTACTTTTACAATCCATTTTAATGGTTTCCTGAAAATTTCCTGTAATACCAGGAAACAACAATGCAGAAATCCCCAAATCACAAAATTCCAACTAGCCCCATGCCAGAGACCGCTAATCATATATACAATGTACAAGTTACGGATACGTAATAACATACCTCCCCGGTTGCCTCCCAATGGAAAATACAGGTAATCACGAAACCAGGTTGTCAGGGATAAATGCCATCGCGACCAGATATCTGCAAATCCTCTACCTAAAAAAGGCCTGCGAAAATTTGTCATCAGTTTAAAACCCATGACTCGTGCGGCACCAATGGCAATATCTGAATAACCGGAAAAATCACAATATAATTGTAGGGTGAAAAGAACTGTGGCAATAAATAATGTTATTGCAGAATGGTGTGTGGGATTATTATAAACTGCATTTACATAAATAGCCAGCCGGTCAGCTATAACTATCTTTTTGAAAAATCCCCATAACATTATTTTCAAACCCATCGAGACCTGGTCATATTTGAAAGTATGTTTTTCGTGAAACTGGTGGATAACATTCTGCGGCCTTTCAATAGGGCCCGCCACGAGTTGGGGATAAAACATTACATACAGTGCATAAATACCAAAATTCCTTTCAGGCTTTTGATTTCCCCGATACACTTCAATGGTATAACTCATTGCCTGGAAAGTGTGGAATGATAATCCAATGGGTAATAATATAGCCAGGTAAGGAAAAGGATTATGCATATTAAAATCCCCGAGTACAGCCGTTAGGTTATCATTCAGGAAATTATAATATTTGAACATGGCCAATACACCAATATTGGCTATCAGGCTAGCGATCAAAAACCACTTTCTTTTTTTACCCTGGTGCTTATCAATATAGATGCCCGCGAAATAATCAATAACTACCGTAAAACCCAGTATCAAAATATAAATAGGAACAAAGGCCATGTAAAAATAACAACTGCTCATTAGCAGCAAAGGCCACCTGTACTTGTGCTTTAAAATAAAATATAAAGAAGTAACTACAACGAAAAAATAAACAAATAGCAGTGAATTAAAAACCATAGTTACAATTTAATCCCTCAAAAGGCGGCGCAAAATAAATAATTTTACTTTATCACCAACACTAAAAACAGTCTTTATTATTTTCTTAAAGAATTAATTAATCAATTCTTATCATTTTAAATAAAAATTACATTTTTACAAGTTTCAATCTTATAAATTACGGATCCAGATATTTCGAAAACTTACGGGGTTTCCATTATCGCCATGATCCTGCAACATAATTGATTTTGGCCCATGTGCTTCATAATAAGGGGTTCCGGACCAAAGTGTTTTTCCTTTTACCTCCACATGATTTTGTATGAGAATTCCATTTTGTAAAACGGTCACATATGCAGGAGTCTTTAAAGAATTATCTGCATTGAAAAGCGGCGCTGTCCATATGATATCATAGGATTGCCATTCGCCAGGCTTCCTGCACGCATTTACCAAAGGAATTGATTGCTTATATAATGCGCCGCATTGCCCGTTTGAATAAGTGGGATTGTCATAATTATCCAGCACTTGTATTTCATAATATTCCTGCAGAAACACACCACTGTTTCCCCTGCCCTGGCCTTTTCCAACTACAGGTAAAGGTTCCCGCCATTCAAGGTGTAATTGAAAATTGGAAAATTGTTGCTTTGTTTTAATGCTGCCACTATTTTTGATAACAGTCATCACGCCATCTTTCACTTCACATTTTGCAGGGCCGCCATTTTCAACTTGCCAGGCATCTACATTTTTACCATTAAATAAAATAATTGCATCAGAAGGCGCTTGCCCCACTTCTTTTCCAGGTGAAACTATCTGCGGTACGGGTGTCCAAATCTCCGTTTTTGCCGCTTCTTTTTCTTCATCAGCCTGATTTTGAGAAAATGAAATTGTAGAGCATGCAATACAAATAAAAGCAGTTATGTATATCTTTTTCATATAAATTTAGTTTAAAATTCAGGTAGGCTTCTTGTTTTCAACATATTTTTTAAAATATTTACAGCAATGGGAAATGCCACAAATCTCACATTTAGGCTTTCTCGCTACGCAAATATAACGACCATGCAATATCAACCAATGATGTGCTTTATGAATTAATTGTTTCGGGATATATTGTACAAGTTGCATTTCCGTAGCGTAAGGAGTTTTTGCATTCAGCGTTAAGCCGATTCGTGCAGAGACTCTGAAGACATGTGTATCCACTGCCATATTTGGCTGCTGATCAATAACCGAAGTAATCACATTCGCCGTTTTTCTTCCTACGCCGGGCAATTTCATGAGATCCGGAATATTCATGGGAACTTTTCCTTCAAAATCATTAACTAGCATATTTGCCATAGCAAGTAAATGTCTGGTTTTACTATTCGGATAAGAAATGCTTTTAATATATGGAAGCAAGGTGTCAAAATCAGTTGCGGATAAACTTTGTGCATCCGGAAAATCCCTGAAAATAGCAGGTGTAGTCAAGTTCACACGTTTATCCGTGCATTGAGCGGAAAGTATTACGGAAACGAGTAATTGAAATGGGTCACGGTATTTTAGTTCAGTTTCCGCCACTGGCATGTGTTCTTCAAAATACGCGATCACACAGGCAAAGCGTTCTGTACGTTTCATCTGTAAAATTACAGTAAAATTAAGCAGTGATAAAGGAGAAAATTATGCTTCTACCTTTTTGGACGCATAGTCCATAATGCTTTGCAAAGTTTTCGAACGGGGAGAACATAAACTCGTTTTTTGCAAACGCGAAATTGTTTCTTTCAATACATTAAACTTTTCCTGAAGAGCCCAATTTGACTGGATATCCTGTAAAATGGCGGCGGATTCGGTATCGTTTTTTTCTTTGTAAATGAATTGAAGCATATCTTCTAATGTAGAATTACCCATATTACCGGATTTTGGATTGAAGTAAAAAATACTTCATAAGATATTGGAACAATCGAACATTGTAGAAACGGCAAACCAATTTAGATATTGTAAAAGCAATTACTTTTTTATTAACCCACTATCCAGGTCTAGAATAAAAAGATCTTCATTATCCTTTTTCATGTAAAAATTTTCCCGGGAGTATTTTTCGATTGCTCCGGGGCTATTTTCAAGGTCAGCCAGGGTGGCTTTAGTTTTTTCTATTTCTTGCTCGTAGTACGCTTTTTTTGCCTCGAGTGTATGCAATTCCTGTTTGCGCTGCCATTGGCCAATCAGGTTATTATGATCGGAAAATAACATAATAATTGCAAAAACCATCAATGAAAGAAGGTATTTATTTTTTAAAAAACTAACAATAATCCGCGAAGCCTTTTTCATATACGCTTAATCAGGAATAAAGATACATAGTTATTAAGCAGTTAAAGAAATTATTGGCCGAATTTAATTTTACCCTTTGGGTAAATGCCTGAAGTACCCAACATTTCTTCAATGCGAATTAACTGATTATATTTTGCCAGCCTGTCGGTGCGGCTAGCAGAGCCGGTTTTGATTTGACCACAATTCAATGCTACAGCCAGGTCAGCGATCGTTGTATCTTCTGTTTCCCCGCTACGATGGCTCATGATTGTCGTATAGCCCGCATGCTGTGCCATTTGTACGGCATTAATGGTTTCCGTGATCGTACCAATTTGATTTACTTTAATTAGTATGCTATTGGCAATATTATTATCAATACCTCTTTTCAAAATTTTTGTATTAGTTACAAAAAGATCATCGCCCACTAACTGGCATTGATGGCCAATTGCTTCAGTCAGTTTTTTCCAGCCGTCCCAATCTTCTTCTGCCATACCATCTTCAATGGAAATGATTGGGTATTTATTCACCCAGGTTTTCCAATATTCCACCATTTCATCAGCCGTTAATTCTTTCTGGCTGCTTTTATAAAAAACATATTTTCCATTTTTATACATTTCGCTGCTTGCGGCATCCAGTGCAATGCCAATATCTTTCCCAGCCTTGAAACCTGCAGATTCTATCGCCTGCAAAACTGTTTCGATCGCTTCTTCATTGCTTTGAATATCCGGCGCAAAACCACCTTCATCACCCACATTGGTACTGTATCCTTTTTTCTTTAATACTTTTTTCAACTCATGAAAAATTTCCACACCCCAGCGCAGGCCTTCACTAAATGTGTCCGCACCAATGGGAACGATCATGTATTCCTGGTAATCTATTTTATTATCTGCATGTACACCGCCATTTAAAATATTCATCAAAGGCATGGGTAAAACAGTTCCGTTTACACCACCTAAATAACGGAATAATGGAAGTCCGCAATCTTCTGCTGCTGCTTTGGCTACAGCCATAGAGACTGCAAGCGTAGCATTTGCACCCAGTTTACTTTTATTGTCTGTACCATCCAATTCTATTAAAGCATTATCAATAGCAACCTGTTCATCTACCGGCATTCCCAATAAATTTTCATTGATAATTTCATTTACATTTCCCACCGCTTTGAGAACGCCTTTGCCTCCATATTTAGTTTTATCTCCATCCCGTAATTCCACAGCTTCATGAATGCCGGTACTTGCCCCACTTGGAACGGCTGCTCTTCCAATAGAACCTGAATCCGTAATAACGTCCACTTCTATTGTGGGATTTCCGCGACTGTCTAAAATTTGCCTGGCATGGATATTTGCTATAAAACTCATAACTTATTGTTTTTGTAAATAAATGAATTGCTGTAAAGAAACAATGTTTCCCGAATAAAAAAAATAGCGGCAAAATTTTTATGCAAATATTATTTTGTTCCAAATGAATAATGCCGTTGTGAAAAATAACTGAATGCCACTACGATCACCGTTGTCACCATTAATGATGGCGTGGGATACCAGAGAAAATGTTCGACGAAAATTTTCAATAAAATATAATTCAGAAATACGCACACAAGTACCACCACTAAATAGCGGAAAAGCCGTATTCGCCTGCGGAGCAGGGATCCCGGGAAGACAACATACATACTCAGGTAAAAGCCAATAGGAAATGTGATAAAAAATGAAATGATATATGCTGCAATATGCGGACTAATTGTAATAAATCCCAGGTGCATCATATCCTTTTTTAAAATAAAATTGTACGTGATGAAATAAATAAAAATATTCAGTGCCATATTTGAACCACCACAGGCTGCATAGCGGTATGTCTGCAATGGCATCCATTTGCGGAATAAAGGGTAAAAATAATCCACCGTATGCAGGATGGCAGTTTTTAAGCGCAGGTGCAGTTGCTTCATAAAAGTGGGCAAGTTAGCTGAAAAGATAAAAGCGTTCTCATTATTTCATCATAAAATAAACAGAAGAAAAAAATTGTACCCGTGGTTTATTAAATTTGCCGGCGAAATATACAATATGGATATTATCAATACTATAAAAAAAACGACACAGTCGGCGATACAGGAAATATACAAGGTAGAGATTCCCGAAGATGATATTTTAATAAATGCTACTAAACCGGAATTTCAGGGAGATTATACCATTGTATTTTTTTCCATATGCAAAAAACTGGGTACTTCTCCAATGGATGCAGGTGAAGCTGTGGGAAAATATTTAATACAAAAGCATGCGGATTTATTTACTGATTTTAATGTGATCAAGGGGTTTTTAAATCTAACTATACATGAAAATTTCTGGATAGATTTTTTGCGAAAAAATGCAGAAGCTACTGATTATGGTAACCAGCCTGCAAATAACAGGACAGTTGTAGTAGAATTTTCATCTCCGAACACCAATAAGCCATTGCATCTTGGACATTTAAGAAATATTTTTTTAGGCTGGAGTGTAACGGAGATTTTAAAGACTTGCGGTTACAAAGTTATTAAAACCTGTGTGGTTAATAACCGCGGTATTCATATTTGCAAAAGCATGATCGCCTGGAAATTATTTGCCAACGGCGCAACGCCAGAAAACACCAATACAAAAGGCGATCATTTCGTGGGTGACTACTATGTAAAATTTAATAATGTTTATAAAGAACAAGTGAATGAATTAATTACTTCCGGAAGAAGCAAGGAAGATGCGGAAAATCATGCACCGATTCTGTTGCAGGCGCGGGAGATGTTGCTCGACTGGGAAAAAGGAAAACCCGAAGTAATGGATCTCTGGAATAGGATGAATGATTGGGTGTATGCGGGTTTTGATGCGACGTATAAAAAAACAGGCAGTGATTTTGACAAAGTTTATTATGAAAGCAACACCTATCTTTTAGGTAAAGAATTAGTAAAAGAAGGTTTGAATAAAAATATTTTTTATACCAAAGAAGATGGCAGTGTTTGGATCGATCTCCGGCCGGATGGATTGGATGAAAAAATTGTACAAAGAAAAGATGGCACTGCTGTGTATATCACGCAGGACATTGGCCTGGCCGTGCATAAATACGAGGAGTATGGATATGAGCAAAGTATTTATGTAG
>JBDTAN010000282.1:0-6298 GCA_039924585.1 Chitinophagaceae bacterium
ATAACATGTGCCTGCTCCAGCGGCGTTAAAAAACTATTGAGCTCAAGCCAGATATTCCTGCGAATTTTTTCCACTTCCTGCAGGATGGGTGTAATAGATAAATCCGGGTATTGCAATTTAGCAACGATCAATGCGCCTGTAATAATATCCGGTGTGGCTGCGCTTTTCCATGCTTTTAATTCTTGGGTTATATCAACGAACTGTAAGCGGTGAATGAGCAATTCAATCCGTGACTGTACCTCTTCGCTGATTGTGGTTTCCCATAAATTTTCCAGGTTTGGAATAATATTTTTACCAAAATCAAAGATTCGGGTACTCACGGTGGAATACACTTCTTCATCCGGATCATCTATTAAACGCAACAAGGCTGCTATTTCATTATTCTCTTTCATTCGACAATTTCATACTCTAAATACAAACTACGTATTTTTTTCTTTTCCGTACAAGACTAAAAGTTTTAAGATTAAATTTTTTTAATATATCAAAGATCATATCAATTTCTTTTGGTGGTTTGATTAATTTATACATATTTGTAATCCAATATCCAAATATTTATGAAAAACCTTCTCCTTGCAGGTTTTGCTGCTATGCTCTGCATGCCACTGATAAGCACTGCACAAACAAACACTGAATTGCCATACAATTATGGAATTTGGGAATCTTTCACTACTTTTAATAACAAATCATCTGCACCGGAACTACGGGGACGCCTATGTAATGTGATGTGGAAAGAAATCGAACCAACCCCTGGCATTTATACCTGGGATGCACTGGATTCAGTGTTGTATAAAACAGCTAGTGATTCGCTACCGTTGATTTATATGGTTTATACAAAACAAGCTGCACCTGATTGGTTGTTTACAACCGGAAATGTTCCAAGAGTGGTTGAACGAAATGCGAATGGAGATTCAACTGGTTATGCGCCGTATTATTTAGATATGAATTACCGCAATTATTTTAAAGATATGGTTAACCGTGTAAAAGCGCATGTGGACTCTCTACCCTGGGCAATAAGGCAATGGATCATTGGGGTGCAACCTTGTTTTGGTTCCACAGGTGATCCTATTTCTTATAAAGGCTACGTAGATCCGCAATACCAACTCACTTCCCAACAATTTTTTACTTTATTCAAAGAATTTTCCCTGGATTATTATAATGCATATAAAAACACAGATCCTAAAATTACATTGTTAAGTAACCCGGATAATAAAGGAGAAACGGAGTGGAATTGGTTGGAGGCTAATTGCCCTGGCGGCTGGATAAAAACGGGTTCGCTTGGAAAATCCTATCAATTAAATGACGAACTGGATAAATCATTATGGTTATATGATGTTTTGAATAAACCACGTGCTGCAGGGGATTATGTGCGCGCACGATGTGAAATTGGTGGCGATGGCCTTTCATCTGGTTATTGGAATGTATGTAAATATAAAAATGTATTTGCCGTACTTACCAATTGTATTTTTTGGGGCGTTGACTGGAGTAACCAGAATTATGATATGATCGATGATCCTTATTACGATCCTGCATACTTTTTCTTTAATAGGTATGCCGGTCAAAAAGATCCGGTAAAAAGCACCAATGCAATGTGCGCTTTGAAGGATGCACTGGATGCCGCTGATACAGTACGTTTTCCGGAAAATATTTACGGAAAAGCAAACCGCAAAAAACAGGATCGGTATTATTCCATACTAGATAGTTTTTCAGCGTATGGTGCAAAAGAGGATGATATCAAAGCCGCTACACAGGGTGAATTTGGCAATAGGATTGCTTCAGGTCTTAATGATGTCGGTTGGCGTATTTTTCCCGGCAACTATGACCGTTTCCTGCACCAGCTTACACCCAATGAAACCAGCGCAGGTTATTGGAGTGTGCAGTCCACAGACAGCGCTACCACTGTATATGGCCGCTTTGCAAGAGGATTTGATTTGGCTAAAAATAAAGATGCATTATACTTTACAATGGACAGCGCATTTATGCAAAATCAACCTTTGAATGCACAATATCCTGTAACGCTGGATATTATTTATTTGGATAAAGGAAATGGCGCCTGGAAATTATTGTATGATGCTACAGATTCAACTGACAAAGAAGCATTAAGTGTTCAATGCAATAATACAGGTTATTGGAAAACCGCTTCTGTTACTTTATATGATGCCAATTTTGGTCAGCGTGCCAGTCATCAATCAGATTTTTATATAAAAAATAATGGTACTGAAAATGTAATGTTCGAATTGGTTGAGTTTGCAAGGCCGGATAGTTTGCAATCAAATATCGGAATTCATACTTCAACATTGGCTGCATTTGATACAGTTTGTATAAATAGTAAAGCCGTAAAAACATTTACTGTTTCAGGAGATTTTATGAATAATAATCTGGTACAAATTGGCCCAGCTGCAGGGTATAGTTTTTCATTCTCTGATTCTGCTTATACAGATTCAATAATCATTAGTGATTATGGAAACAGGTTTTCAAAACCGGTTTTTGTAAAATTAAATACGAGTGATACTGGCACTTTTACAGCAGTGCTACCCATTTCTACAATCTCCCAGGATTCAATCTTGCTGGATGTTTCAGGTACTGTTGTCAATAGTTTTATAAATGTTCAGGCGAATACATTGAATGTATCCTGTTATAATTCAAAGAATGGTTCTATTACTTTGCAATTAGATGATAGCATGGGTGCATACACGTATTCATGGATAGAACCAACCATCAAATTTTCATCCACAGATAAAGACATAGATAGCCTGGTACCTGGAAATTATCACCTTGATCTTACCTCAAACGGAGGATGTCGTTCTTCATCGGATTATGTAATTACACAACCGGATCTATTACAAGTAAGTATATCAGCAGATTCAATGATTTGTAAAAATGGATTTGCAAATGTTACTGTTACAGCCACCGGTGGTACAATACCTTATATAGGTACAGGTGTTATCCCAACAAGCGCTGGCAACAGAAATTTCACTGTTGTCGATTCGAATGGTTGCAGCATTAACAAGACCATGCAGATCAATAATGGATCAATGCTTGTTCCACCAAAACCTGTGCAAATATTTGGTGCAAGTGCAGATTCAACGGGGCTTTGCAATGGAGGTAATTTTAATTTTTATGTAAATACAGTAAGTGGCGCTACCAATTATCAATGGAGCTTGCCTCAGAATTGCAATATCGTTTCTGCTTCTGCAGATAGCAGCGCCATTGTAATGTCTGCACCTTCAAATTTTTCAAGTGGAACCATAAGTACTGTATCAGCAAATATTTGTGGGGTGAGTACGGGAGCAGTTATAAAAAATCTCTCTGCCATTCCTATTTCACCTTCCACGATCAATGGGCCGGCATCAGTTTTGCCTTCACAAAAAAACATTACATATTCTGTCTCGAAGGTTGTTGGTCTTACTTATACATGGAGCTTCCCCGCACAAGTAATAATTATTTCCGGCCAGGGCACATCGTCCGTAAAAGTAAACTGGGGCGTAATTGCAGGCAACGCAAGTGTATTTGCACAAAATAGTTGCGGCCAGTCTTCAAACTCTATTTTGCGGGTAAATCTGGTAGGAAACATGTTTACGCTTTCCAATACGTCATTACCAAATTTTGATACAACATGTGTAAATGGTTTGAGCAGCAATTCAAAATCATTTAATATAACTGCTTCCAATATTTATGGTGCACCTGTAACCATTGGCCCTGCAACGGGATTTAAATTCTCTCAATTTTTAACCGGTACATTTACAGATTCTGTTGTCTTTTCGAATTATGGAACTAACCTGAATAAAGCAGTTTACATAAAATTTTCACCCGTCGTTGAAAATACGAATGCAGCTAATGTACCAGTAAGCAGTGGAAATTTTCAAACTGCATATCTGTCTGTAACTGGTGAAGGCATCAACAGCAGCCCGGTAATATCTGCATTGGTCAATCCTGCGAATTGTTTTGCGGATAAAAATGGAACGATCAATGTGCAGACACAAGGCGGCACAGGACCTTTCAGTTATTCATGGAAAAGTTCAGCGCCCCCATTTTCATCCGGAGATTCCTATATTACCGGATTGAAAGCGGCAGATTATACGGTGACCATCAATTCTTATGCTGGTTGTATTGCTTCTTCAACATTTACTGTAACACAACCGGATGTGCTTAAAACAGTTATATCCGCAGACAATATGTATTGTAAAAATTCTACTACCAATGTATATGTTGATGGAACAGGTGGTAATTTGCCTTATGCCGGCACAGGAACTTTTACAAAAGGGATAGGTTCATTTCTTTATATTATTACGGATGCAAAAGGTTGTACCGCACAGCAATATTTCAGTGTGGTGAATGGTAACGTGGTAGCTCCCTTACGGCCAGCAGCAGTCAATAGTACAGATGCTGATAATAAAGGGATTTGCTATCCGGGTGTCGCAGTTTTATCTGTTGACCCTGTAAGTACTGCAACCAATTATTCATGGAGTTTGCCAGCAGGATTCACCTTTGTATCTGCAAATGCAGATAGTTCAAGTGTGAGTATAAAGCCGCCACATAGTTTTTCATCAGGTACAATAAATGTTGTGGCAGGAAATTCATGCGGTACAAGTACTGTAACGAGTAAAGTATTGAATGCAGCACCGTCAAAACCACCATTTATTTCCGGGCTTACAAATGTATCACTTTCAAAAAAAGGTTTAAATTATTCAACAGATAATATTGCCGGAATCAATTATACCTGGACTGTTCCTACAACTGTTACAATAATTTCCGGGCAAAATACAAGTGCTATTAATGTTAATTGGGGAACAAAAGCCGGCTATGTATCCGTGAAAAAATCAAATGGTTGTGCACAATCCCTGGTAACGAATCTGTATGTGAATATAGTTGCTGGTTTTCAAAACTCATTCTCCAATGCAGTACCTTTTACTGATGAGGATAAAAATGTTGCAGGTGATGAAAAACCGTTCGCTGTATCAGTTTATCCAAGCCCGGCGAGGGATTTTACCATACTACATTTTAATATGACATCTGCAAAGCCTTATACCGTGCAGCTTGCAGGGATGGATGGACAGGTATTGCAAAATATTAAAGGTGTGAGTGCAGTGGGAAATAATGAACTCAAAATAAATCTGGCGCAATATGCGAATGGTATATATCAACTTATTTATTTCAATGAAAAAGGTATAAGAACAGTTATAAAATTTACGAAAGAAAAATAGTTTATCGGAAATTCAGGTTTTCTAATGAGGTTGCCATGTGGGGCGGCCTCATTTTTTTTTTGATATAAAAGTATCATCTTTATTCTTTAGACTTTTAAATAAAAAATATGACACCCAAAAACCTGTTCAATATTGTTCTAAAAATATTTGGACTTTTTTTTCTTCGGGATCTTATTCAAATAATCGTTCAATTTGCAAGCGCATTTATTTTTATCAGTCAGTCCGGAAACACTGATGGAAACATTCTTGAATTTTCTGTTTTACTTGCTCAAATTATTTTATACGTATTCCTCGTTTTTATCTTTTTATTTAAAACCAATTATTTAATAAAAAAATTAAAACTCACTAAAGGTTTTGACCAGGAAATATTTTCATTTCATATTTCCGCTTCATGGATACTGGAAATTTCATTCATCGTAATTGCGGGCGTTATTCTTATTGAAGAGATTCCAAATGCAGTCAGGCTATTGTATTTTTTCGTTTCACAAAATGTGCATGCGCAGGATTTTTACTCGGGAATAATTGTTTCCGCTGTTAAAATTATCATTGCGTTACTACTGATTGGCGAGCGCAAAAGAATTGTTGGATTTATGGAGAAAAAGAAAGAAGCTAAACAGTAAACATTTTTATTTTTTATACCTGTAATGCCCAATGATTGTAAATTGAAATAAACAATCCTGCACTACTTGTCCGCCGCCAATATTGTGAACAATTAAATTTCTTTTGCCATCAGGAGATTTGCGGTCTACGACAATACCAATATGCGTAATCTCTCTTCCTAAATTCCAGCAAACAATGTCTCCGGGTTTATAATCTGCCGCATTGAGTGTGATAGGTAATGAAGCATTTTTTCTTTGCAAAAATTTCATCAAATTCGGTACACGCCGGTGATCAATATTCGTATCTGAATGTGATAAATTCCAAAGATTGGGATATGCTTTGAAATCAGCAATCATATCTGTATGCACTTCTTTTTGTAAATCAATGCCCAACTTTCTGTATGCACGAATAACTACATCAGTACAAACACCTTTATCCGCGGGCACATCCCCATTTGGATAATTGATTACAAAATATTGTGGATCATATTGTACATG
>JBDTAN010000283.1:0-3687 GCA_039924585.1 Chitinophagaceae bacterium
CTTAACAACTAGTAAATCATAATCTGCAACAAGTATGTTCCATTTATTTTTTACACTAATATTTTTTAAATATTCAATTAAAACGCCGGCAGATTTACCCGCACCAAATAATACGATTTGATTTGAAGATGGCATGTTTTCTTTTTTGCTTGTTGAAAGCAGCGAAGGTAATACCGGAATTTTAAAAAACTTAATCGGCGATGAGGTAAAGATTTTTTTGTGGTGCACTTACCATAGAAACTTTACAAGTGATTTTTGCAGCTTGCTTTGCATCGGGTGGCGTTACCATAACGGCCTGATCAGGAGAAAGGTTCTTTACATATACAGTTTGACCTTTCTGGAACTTACCGGAAGCATCAAAATATTGAAGGTCGATCATCACCAGGTCAAGTTTTGTCTGGCTGATATTACTTACTTTATAATTATAACTTACAACACCATTATCATTTTCCCCGGAAGGTTGAATATTAATGTAATTCCTGATTACATTATCATCTGTTGATTTGTTGGAAGATATAACTACATCTGATTTTTTGGGTGGTGCAACAGTTTCAATATCTTTAGTGATCACTTTTTTTGGTGTGGCTGCCACTGGATTTGTAACGGAAATAGGTGTGGAGATTACTTGCTTTGTTGCTACTTTATTTTGAACCGGCTGGCCTTTAAAATTTGCCTGTTGTACACTTTTTTCTTTACTAGTATTTTTTTCTGTTACAGCCTGGCTAGCATTGGTAGTGCTTGTTTTGCTTTGTATCGGAACGGTTAATACCACAGTTTTTACAACCGGGTTATTTTGTTCATTAGGAATATTATTAGTTGTTTGTGCTTGAACGTTCTCGTTTTGAGCAACTACAGGAATTGTATTTTTAGGCACAACATCCTGACTAACTTTTGCAGGTAAATCTTTTGCATTTTGCAAATAACCGGATACAAAATAACCACCTCCCAATAAAAGAATAAATGAAGCTGCAATGCTTACTGTTGCGATATTCTTTTTATAAAAAGAAACTTTATTATTCGACACGAGCACACCACCATCTTCTTGTTCTTTATTTGCAAATAAACCGGATTGTGAATGTTGGTTTTGATTACCCGTAGTTTTTTTATTTGTTCCGGCAGTACTTTGAAGATTATTATTTTCCCATGTATTTAAAACAGCCTGCCATGCAGGCGCGGTTGCATTATTGATATGTTGAACTGGAACAGAAACATTTTTTTCGGGAATTATTTGTTTTTGTTCTTCGGCGATTTCAGGAGTTCTTGATTCTATTCTTCTCCAGTCCGCGCGAATACGGATACGTGGTTTTACTTTTGGTTTTTCAGGAAGTTCAATTGCTGACATTTCTATTTCTGCCTGTGGTTCATTATAAACAGGCACTTCGGTAACTACTTTTAATTGAGGTTTTTTATAGAACCTGTCAAATGGTTGTTCTTCAACAATTGGCGCGAACGCTTTTAATTCATTCACTTCACTTGGATATTGCCAGGCGGCAGTTTTACCCTTTGCCCAAATCAAATCATAAGGTTTTAAACCTTTTTCAATAAGTGCTGATGCAGTAAAAGGCCCTGATTCCTTATTGTCTCTTAAAAGCTGGTATTCTTGCATAATGCGATGTTGAGTTGAAAAAATGTTACCGGTTATTTTTCATCCCTTTACATAAATGCTTTTTTATGCGATTTATTGTAAAAAAATGGTTATTTCTGTATGCATTGTTCAATAAACGTACCAAATCTAATATTCACTTTTTCATAAATCAGCCAAATGAGATCCCGGGATTACCGGTGATATTTGTTTCGGCATTCAGATTGTGGAAAACCATTTAATAAATGAATATTTTGTATGCGGTATTTCAGCTTCAAATTCATAGATTTGCAAGCCTTCAAAAAAGCGTCCTATTTTTTCTAAAATTAAATAATGGAAGAACAAAACCTCCCGCCGGAAACGACCGATACAGACAGGGTTATACAAATTAATATTGAAGATCAGATGAAAACGGCTTACATAGATTATTCTATGTCCGTGATCGTTGGCCGTGCATTACCCGATGTACGCGATGGTTTCAAACCCGTGCACCGCCGTGTTTTATTTGGTATGCGCGAACTCGCCAATTACAGTAATCGTCCTTATAAAAAGTCTGCCCGTATTGTGGGTGAAGTGATGGGTAAATATCACCCGCATGGTGATGCATCTATTTACGATACCTTGGTAAGAATGGCACAGGACTGGACTGTCCGCTATACCATGGTGGACGGACAGGGAAACTTTGGTAACCAGGATGGAGACATGCCGGCTGCCATGCGTTATACGGAAGTAAGGCTGCAAAAGTTGGCCGAAGCCATGCTGGAAGATATTGAAAAAGATACGGTGGATATGCAATTAAATTTTGATGATTCACTGGAAGAGCCAACAGTTTTACCTTCCCGGATTCCTCAATTACTGATTAATGGAAGCAGCGGTATTGCCGTGGGAATGGCCACGAATATGATGCCACACAACCTGGGTGAAGTGGTTGATGGTTGTATCGCCTATATTGAAGATAAAGAAATAACGGTCGAGGAGCTGATGAAGTTTGTAAAAGCACCTGACTTCCCAACAGGAGGAATTATTTATGGAATGGAAGGTGTTCGTGCCGGCCTGATGACAGGAAGAGGCAGGGTAGTGCTTCGTGGAAAAACAACAATTGAAACGAAAGCCAGTGGCCGCGAGCAAATTATTATTACAGAAGTTCCTTACCAGGTCAACAGGGATGCACTCACAGATAAGATTGGTCAATTAGTAAATGGAAAAATTATTGATGGTATTGCACATATCAATAATGAAAGCAATAACCGGGAGGGAACCCGCATCGTTATTGACCTCAAAAGAGATGGCGTAGCAAATGTGGTTGTCAATAAATTATATAAATATACAGAGCTGCAAACCAGCTATGGTATTAATAATGTTGCCCTTACCAAAGGCCGTCCAAAGATTTTAAACCTTAGAGACCTAATATCTGAATTCGTAGAATTCCGGATGGAAGTGGTGATTCGCCGGGCAAAATTTGAACTGAGGAAAGCCAGGGAAAGAGCACATATTTTATTAGGTTATTTATTAGCACTTGATCATTTGGATGAAGTTATTAAGCTGATCCGTGCTTCCGCTACACCGGATATAGCGAAAGCAAATTTGATAGATGCTGGTTGGGGTATAGATGAAATACAGGCAAAAGCCATTCTTGAACTAAGGCTGCAGCGGCTCACCGGAATGGAACGGGATAAAATCAAGGATGAATACGAACAACTCATGCAGCAAATACAAGGGCTTGAAACATTACTTGGTGATGAAGTGCTTCGTTATGAGCTTATAAAGAAAGAACTTTTAGAAGTAAAAGAAAAATTTGGAGATGCCAGAAGAACGGAAATTCAATACCTCGCTGATGAAATGAGAATGGAAGATTTGATTGAGGAAGAGGACGTTGTGATCACTATCTCCAATTTAGGTTATATCAAAAGAACGCCTGCTACAGAATATAGACAGCAGCGCAGGGGAGGACGTGGTGCCATCGGAAGTAAAACGCGTAATGAAGATTATGTAGAGCATTTGTTTGTAGCATCTACACATCACACATTATTATTTTTCACAGAAAAAGGAAGATGTTTTTGGATGAAAGTATATGAAATTCCAGATGGTGAAAAACAAGGCAAGGG